>JALYIF010000469.1 GCA_030775925.1 Vulcanimicrobiota bacterium
GCGGTGGCGTTACCCTCGCGGCGCTTCCCCAGTACGCCAATGCCCGGATGCCGCTCATCGTTCCCGCTTCAAGCGCCGACGTGCTTACCTCGCGCGGCTATCGCAACGTTTTCCGCCTTCCGACGAAAGATTCGAGCGAAGGGCAGCTGTTTGCGCATCATGTTGCGGGGCTCAAGAAGTACAAAGGCGCGATTTGCATTACCGCAGACGGTGAATACGGCGATGACGTTGCTCGCAGTTTTGCATCGCAAGCTTCCAACGAAAAGCTTCCAACGGATATCGTTCGCGTGCGGCCGGCAACGTTGCTGCTGCCCGAAACGATCAAACACGTACTGGCGGCGATTCCCGATTACATTTTCTTGGCCGGCAATACACAGGCCATTGGGCCGCTCGTTCCGGCCCTACGGGCGGCTGGGTATACGGGCGACTTCGGTGCCTGTCAAGGATTTTATAACAGCGACACGATTCAAACGTATTCCCGGGAACTCGGTAGCGCGCTCATTTCAACGTCGATGCCACCAGTCGACCGAATGCCCTTGATGAACGAGTATCTCTCGGATCTGCGCGCTCGCATGGGCGAGGTAACGCCGCTATCCGCTTTCGGCTTTGCAGCCGCGCAACTCGCCATGAATGCCTCACGTCGCACTGGCGCAATCGATCGGCTCTCAATGTTGCGAACGCTGAGCACCGGCGGGCTGTTTGACACGCTGGTTGGGTCATTTACCTTTACCATGACGGGCGATCCGTCCGACCCCAACCTCTACTTCTATTCCATCTCGGAGGGGCGGTTCAAATTTTCAGAAGCCGCCCACTCCGGAGCATTCTCGCTCTAGCGCACTTTGGAATAGTCGCGCGGATGAATTACGTGGTGTACTTGAGCAACGTGCGGATTACGCACTTCCTCTTGCACTTCTTCCACTCCAAATCCAACGTGTAAGCGCCAGGAACCAAGCGTGAGCGAGAACTTCGATCCAAGGAATTCCATGATGTTAAGCCTCCAGGCGGCGCCATTGCAAAAGTGATGCAATGGCCGCAATGATAGTGAGTGCAAAAAGTGCGGCAATGTCGCTTGTCGCGTTATGAGCTAAGAGCGTTGGTGATGGTATTCCAGGCATCGAGAACTGCCCAAAATACGCCATTGGATTGAGTGTATCGACTGCACGCAATACGGTGCGCACGAACGCGTTATCGAATGCAAGCATGGCTGGGATCATAAGAGCCGCAACCCACATCAGTCCCACGACGATGCCGCCGCCCCTGCGCATCGATGCAGTCAGTAATTGCCCGATGCCGTACCACGCAAGGGGAAAGAGCAGCGCTTTTAGCGCGGTCGGCAACGTGCCGGAGTCGGCGGTGAACTGCGGCATTCCGATTGCGATCGCGGTGCAGGCTGCCAGCGTTAGAAGCATTAAAGCGCCGGCGACAACAATTCCAACTGCATCGACGGCAAACACCGTAGCGGCATACGCCTCACGCGAGATCGGCTTGGTCCAAGCAAGTTCCAGATGCCCGTCATTTTCTTTGCTCAAGCTACCGCCGATGATCGTCGCAAAGATTGCGGCGATCATGCCGGCGATGAGCAGATAAATGGTGAGTGAGACATGGCGATTTAGAATGAAGTGGCTAAAATGCGTCCCGTCGGGCAATGTTTTTTCATCGGCCATGACCTCTACGCCCCCGCTACCGTTTCCAGCATCGACCTTGTCGCGAGAAACCTTCAGATGCTTAGCAGCCTTAGATTTTTCATAGATTTTAATATCCAGCACACCGCCGCTCTCAGTTTGTACCGCGCGTAGGCCACTCGCATCATCTTGAATGATGGTGGTGATGGAGCCGTCGGCTTGCGTTTGGACGGTCTTGTGGGCGGTCGGCGACTTCATTGTATCGAGCATCCGGTTTTGAACCGGTGACCCAATCGACATGCGAATAACGGCGGCGATTATGACCAGTGCAGCCATGCAGATCGCGAAGACTCGTAGTGCCCGCCAGACTCGGAGAACCTCGACGTAGTACATTACGCCTCCACTCTGCGCCACTGCATGATCGAGAGCACAAGCCCGGCGATGAAGAGCACGAGCGGACCGGCGATTTCATAGAAGACGCCCGGCGGCAGCAACGTGAAGACGTTGACGGCTAAGGGAGAAGATTCGTAGGCATAAAGATACGCGATCGGATTGACGGTATCGATGACACGGACGATGCTGCCGAGCGACATCCAGGTGATCGGTGTAAGCGGCGGCAGAATGAGGGCCACAGGCCACATGAGTGCTAGGACGACTGCTCCGCGCCGCATTGAACTGGTCGATGCGAGCACGAGGGCGTAGAAACTGAAGGCAAACACGGCCGCAAATAGCATGCTCGGAAACCAGTCGGCATCGGCGCGGAGGTCGTGCCAGCTGCCTTGGATTCCGATGAGAATGAGCGCCGTGGTCATCGTCAATACGCCGGCCGCAACGATCCCGGCAACGTCGGTGAGAATGCTGTGCAGTCCGTAGCGATCGCGCGAGGCTGGTTTGGTCCACGCGAGTTCCAGGTGGCCATCGTTTTCACGTGAGAACGCGAGCCCAAACATCGTTCCGAAAATACCCGCTACACCGCCTGCGATGGCAAACAAAATGCTTAAGTTGATGCGGGGATCATCTTTTATAACCGTCGTACGCGTGTTTTTCCCGCTGCTGCGGCTAACGTGCACCGGCCCGTAGTTAACCTCCACGCTATTCTTACGATGTTCTCCGGGGCGCAACGCATGCGTGATCGTGTAGGTATCGACGCCTTCCGCGCTCGTCACGCGCGTAACTTGATCGCCTTTTTGATTGGTAAACGTGCTGACGTTGGTACCGTCCGGCGCGGTGCGATTGACTGGCTCGGTTCCGGCCGCCGGCGAGAGCGTACTTCCGTGCCCGCTGTGCGAAAACGGCTTTAGAACCAGACTGAGGACAATGAACCCCACACAGACGTAGGCTAGTATACGCAGCGCACGGAGTACGCGAAGCGATTCGACGTAATTCATTATGCTTTCTCCACCAGGTCGACGGTATCGGTAGCCGGGTCAACCGCATTGAGGAAGATGTCTTCCAAATTGAGGTCCAATGTCCGAACGTTGGTCGCACCCATGGCCGTAACTTCGGAGGCAATCGCCTCGCTGTCCTGATGCACTGACAGGCGCAGGATCCGGCCCGTACGTTCGACGCGATGAATGCGCGGATCGTTCGCAATCCCGTTGGTTGAAAACTGATCCGTATCGAAGATCGCTTCAACAATCTTCCAGCCGGCTTTCAGATCGTCGACCGAACCACCGACTAAGAGACGGCCCTTTTGCATGATCGCAATGCTCTCGGCGGCGCGTTCGACCTGTCCGATTTGGTGCGATGAGAAGAGAATGGTCTTTCCTTGCGCGGATGCATCGATGATGAGTTTTAAAACCGCGCGCTGGTTTACGGGATCGAGCCCGCTGGTCGGTTCATCGAGAACCAGAATATCAGGGTTGTTCGCAAACGCCATGCACAATGCAGTCGCGGTGCGCATGCCCTTCGAGAGATGTTTTACGCGTTTTTTGGCGTTGAGATCGAAGAGCGATAAGAGCTCTTGGGCTCGTGCGGCATCAAAGCGCTTAAATGCGCGACGCTGCATTTCAAGATGTTCGCCGATCGTCATCCAATCGTACAGCACACTCTTCTCGGGGACGTACGCGAGGCGCTCAAAAAGTTCGGGATTGAGCGGTTTGCCTTCAAACGTTACGGTACCGGAACTAGGGGCAGCCAAGCCGAGCATACATTTGAATGTCGTTGTCTTGCCCGCGCCGTTGGGTCCGAGCAGTCCGAAGACTGAGCCGGCCGCGATGTCGGCGCTAAAATCTGAGACGGCAGCAAACGAGCCATAGTTCTTGCTCAAGTTGGCGATGGAAATCGTATTCATGTTTAGTGTTGTTCCTCTGGAAACCAGCGGTCAAGGGCAGTCTGAACGAGTGCGAGCACTTCGGCCCGGTCGAGTCCGATCGATTTGGCCTCGCGGATGGCGTGGGTAAGGGAATCAACCGCAACGTCGCTTAGCGTTTTTCGCGCTTTCTCGGCGCTCCCGTTGCCCCGAACAAATGAGCCGCGGCCGGGGGCGGTTTCGATGACCTCATCCCGTTCCAGGTCGCGATAGGCGCGGGCCACGGTGTTGGGATTGATCGTCAGGTCAAGCGCCAGCGCCTTGACGGTCGGCAGTTGTTCGCCGGGGCTTAAGACCCCGATGGCCACCGAGCGCTTGACCTGCTCGATCAGTTGTAGGTAGATCGGTACGCCGCTGCGCGGATCGATCGTGAATACGGCCGGCATTCGGGTTTAGACCCGGGGTCCCCAACCAAGAAAGAGGCGGCTGCTGCACATTTCGGTCGGCATGATGGGGCGGCGAAGTTCGCTGGTGATGGTCGGTTCGGGGCGGTAGGGGCGGTTCGTCATGGTAGTCTGCCTTTCGGGCGGAGCGTCTAGTACCAATTCACTGTCGTACTAGTACACTAGTACAATAACACATCCATACGGGATGTCAACCCCTTTCGAAAAATATTTCCTACTGCCACCAGGCTGCGCTCAAGGACGGCACGGGACGCGGGGCAGCGGCGGTGGGCGCCCCTAAAGCGTCATGCTGAGTCTGTCGAAGCATGGCTGCTGGGCACACCCTTCGACAAGCTCAGGGAGACACGGGGGTGCTCAGGGTGACAATAGTACCTAGTTTTGGATCATAGGGGTTCTCCCCGATGTCGAAGCGGTGGCGGATCGCTACCATAAGAGCATGGTTGAGAACGACGATGTCACTTGGGTCACCGACCCCGATCTTCAAGTAACGGCC
>JALYIF010000470.1 GCA_030775925.1 Vulcanimicrobiota bacterium
CGTTCCGCGTGGTGCAGACGGGGCCCAAGCCAGGGCATCCTGACTTGCCGCTACGCACGTTCAACGTCGCGGGCAATCCGCAACGTCGCGGCGTTTGCACTCAAGTGAAGACCATCACCCCCAAGAAGCCGAACTCGGCACTTCGTAAGGTCGCGCGTGTGCGCTTGACCAACGGTGAAGAAGTTACGGCTTACATCCCCGGCATCGGACACAACCTCCAGGAGCACAGCGTCGTGCTGATCCGTGGCGGCCGTGTAAAAGATCTTCCGGGCGTTCGTTACCACATCATTCGTGGAACGCTCGATACCTCGGGTACCGCAAATCGCAAGCAAGGCCGTTCAAAGTACGGCGCCAAGCGCACCGCAAAGAAGTAAGGTTTATAACAGATGCCACGTAAAGGACCGGCTCCCAAGCGGCAGATTCTGCCCGATCCGCGTTTTAATTCCAAAGTGCTGGCGCGCTTTATCAATAAAGTTATGCTCTGCGGCAAGAAATCAACCGCTGAGAAAATCACCTACAGCGCGCTCGATCTGATTCAAGAGAAGATGAGCAAAGATCCTATGGATGTCTTCTCGCAAGCGCTTTCCAATGCGATGCCGCTGGTCGAAGTTCGTCCGCGCCGCGTTGGTGGTGCCACCTATCAGGTTCCCATGGAAGTGCGTCCGGATCGCCGCCAAGCCATGGCGATGCGCTGGTTGATCAATTTCGCTCGCAAGCGCCCAGGCCGCTCGATGGAAGAAAAACTCGCGGGCGAACTGATGGACGCTGCAAACAATCTTGGTGCTTCGATCAAGAAGCGCGAAGACACCCACAAGATGGCTGAAGCCAATAAAGCCTTCGCCCACTACCGCTGGTAATTGTAAGAGACATGGCGACAAGAGAACACGAACTCAAAAACACGCGCAATATCGGTATTGCGGCGCACATCGACGCGGGCAAAACGACCGCGACCGAGCGTATTTTGTATTACACCGGCCGTACCCATAAGATCGGTGAAGTGCACGAAGGCGCCGCGACCATGGACTGGATGGTTCAAGAGCAAGAGCGCGGCATCACCATTACGTCCGCCGCAACGGCTTGCACGTGGCGCGATACGCGCATCAATATTATTGATACGCCTGGGCACGTGGACTTCACGGTTGAAGTCGAGCGCTCACTTCGCGTGCTCGATGGTTTGGTCGCGTTGTTCGATTCCGTGGCCGCCGTCCAGCCGCAATCCGAGACCGTCTGGCGCCAAGCGAACAAGTATAAAGTGCCCCGCATCATCTTCGTCAACAAGATGGATCGCATGGGCGCCGACTTCTTTAACGCGGTGTACAAGATCCGCGAGCGTCTCGGCGCGCGTGCTACACCAATTCAGATTCCGGTCGGCGCAGAAGACCAGTTCAAGGGCGTCATCGATCTTTTCACGATGAAGGCCATCATCTACACCGATGACATGGGCTCCGTCATGGAATCCGCCGAGATCCCGGCCGATCTCTTGGATACGGCCAAAAAGTGGCGCCATGACATGATCGAAGCGATTGCGGAATCCGATGACGAACTCGGCGAACTCTTCCTCGAAGGCAAAGAGATCCCCGACGAAGTGCTGCGACGCGGTTTGCGCACTGCTACGATCAACGGCAGTGTGTTGCCGATGCTCTGCGGTTCGGCGTTTAAGAACAAGGGTATCCAGCCGTTGCTCGACGCAGTCGTCGATTACTTGCCCTCACCGCTCGAAGCCAAAGTCATCATGGGTTTGGATCCGAAGAGCGGCGAGCAGATCACGCGCGAAGCCGACGACAATCAGCCGTTTGCCGCACTCGCGTTTAAGATTGCCACCGATCCGTACGGAAACCTGACCTATTTCCGCGTGTACTCAGGCATCCTGAATAAGGGCACCTACTTGTACAACGCGCGTTCGGGAAAGAAAGAGCGCATCGGGCGCATCCTGCGCATGCATGCCAATCACCGCGAAGACATCGATTCGATCGGTGCAGGCGACATTGCTGCTGCGGTCGGTTTAACCGATACCCGTACCGGCGATACGTTGTGCGATGAGAAGCAGGCGATTATTCTGGAGAACATCACGTTCCCCGAACCCGTCATTCATCAAGCTATTGAACCCAAAACCAAGGGTGATCAAGATAAGCTCGGCATCGCGCTTACGCGTCTTGCCCAAGAAGATCCGACCTTCCGCATGCGCACCGATGAAGAGACACAGCAGACCATTATCGGTGGCATGGGCGAATTGCATCTGGAAATTATCGTTGACCGTCTTCGCCGCGAGTTCAAAGTTGAAGCCAATGTTGGTAAACCGCAGGTCGCTTACAAAGAAGCGATCACCAAAACGGTCGAAAAACAAGGCAAATTTGTTCGTCAGTCCGGCGGTAAAGGCCAATACGGCGATGTTTGGATCCGCGTTGAGCCCGGTGAACCCGGCAGTGGATACATCTTTGAAAATAAAGTCGTCGGCGGATCGATTCCTAAGGAATACATTAAGCCGGTCGATGAAGGCATCAAAGAGTCGTGCCAAAACGGCGTTCTTGCCGGTTATCCGGTATTGGAC
>JALYIF010000471.1 GCA_030775925.1 Vulcanimicrobiota bacterium
CAAGCCGCGCGCTTCGCGAGCTGCGCGGAACTGTTCACCGAGAGCAGGCATGGGCTTGGAGTTTGCGGCTATACCCTGTTATCCTGTTCTTGAGAAAGCAATGAAAAAAGCACGAGTTATTGCCGCGATGAGCGGCGGCGTCGACTCCGCGGTTGCGGCTGGCTTACTGGTAGAGGCCGGCTACGACGTCGTGGGCGTTACGATGAAAATGTATTCACCGACCAAAGCGCCGCATGCGAAATCGTGCTGTGGGATCGACGACTTTGACGATGCCCGCCGCAGCGCAGCGGTTCTCGGGATTCCGCACTACGTCCTCAATTTCGAGGAAACGTTCCGCCGGAGCGTGATCGATCGTTTTGCAGACGACTACGCGAGCGGCCGCACCCCAAATCCGTGCGTTTCTTGCAACAACTTTGTCAAACTCGGGACACTGAGCGAGTACGCGGATCGTCTCGGCGCCGCATATGTGGCCACGGGGCACTATGCTCGCCTCGAGCACCGGGACGACGGACCGCATTTATTTCGCGGTACGCATGCCAAAGACCAGGGCTATGCATTGGCACAGCTCAGTCCCGCTCAACTAAGCAAATTGCTATTGCCTCTTGGGAACATCGACAAGGGAACGACGCGCGAGCACGCACGCCGCCTGGGGCTCTCGGTTCACGATAAGACGGAATCGCAAGATATTTGCTTTGTGGAAGGCGGCGATTATCGCGATGTGTTGGCACGTGTGCGGCCGGGATTGAACAAAGAAGGCGACATCGTAACCAAAGCCGGCGAAATCGTCGGCCAGCACACCGGAGTGGCGAACTTCACGATCGGGCAGCGCACAGGACTGCCAGGTGGAACGGCTTCCCCGCGCTACGTCACGCGCATCGAGGCGGCGACCAATACAATTGTCATAGGACGAGAAGACGAACTGGCCGTGCATGGCTTGATCGCCGATGAAGTCAATCTCATTCGGCCAGAACGCTTTCATGAGCCGAATGCACCGGTGCTAGCGATGGTGCGCTACCGTTCGACGCCCGGCGCAGCAGCCGCCACCGTGCGCGCGGACAAAACGCTCGAGCTTGCCTTTAATCCGCCTCAGCGCGCCGTTTCACCCGGCCAACTGGTCGCGCTCTTCGACGCGGAGGGCGAAGAAGTGCTCGGCGCTGCCACGATCGCTCAGGCGCTGTGAGCACATTTGGATAAAAACCAGTTAGCGAAGTACGACTTTCGACCGCCCCATGTGGAAGAATTCGAAGCATGGTATCCACTCTATGAATCGTATTCGCGCGACGTAGGATCCCCGGTAACTCCGCACATTGCGCAAGTGGTGTGGGGCTGGATCCACGACACGCAGCATCCACTTGAGGCAGTGATGGCACTCCGGGACGGGCAGCTTGTTGGTTTCACCAATTACCGCCCCTTCCCGCGCACACTCGATGCAAACGAGGCTTGCTTTCTTGATGATCTGTACGTTGCTGAATCCGAACGCGGATCGGGCCTCGCTCAATCCCTCATCGCAAATCTTGTACGGATCGCGCATGACCGCGGCTGGACGCACGTACGCTGGGTTGCAGAGCAAGGAAATGCGCGCGCACGAAAACTCTACGATCGAATCTCCGAGCAGATGGATTTAGTGACCTACAGGATCAACGCCACGTAGCGCAGCGCTCGGTCAATCACCAGCGACGCTGCTTGCGCCGCTTTTATGCCGTTGCCAGAGCGACGTCGTTGCGTAAATTCCAATACGTGTCCCGGATGACGGGCTTGAAACCGGCGCCGATAATTAACTCTTCGAGTTGCTTGCGCGTGGCTTCGTTGGTTGAACCAGCGTCGTGAACGACTTGTTCTTCCAAAATCGTGCCGCCCATGTCGTCGCATCCATAAAAGAGTGCCAGCTGACCCATTTTCAAGCCCGGTGTAAGCCATGAGGCTTGAAGG
The DNA here is from genome assembly GCA_030775925.1 of Vulcanimicrobiota bacterium. Lineage (GTDB taxonomy): Bacteria > Vulcanimicrobiota > Vulcanimicrobiia > Vulcanimicrobiales > Vulcanimicrobiaceae > JACRUB01. The sequence continues at coordinate 1,930 of JALYIF010000471.1, forward strand.
TGCGCGAAGTTATCCAAGTATAGGCGCGAGAGCGCCAGAACCCGCAAATATTCCAAGCCCGTCGATTCCTTGCCGCGCAGCGGCGTTTTAAACGGCACGTAGTACCAAGGAATGAAGGCGGTAAAGCCGCCGGTTTCATCTTGCAATTCACGCATGACGTGCATGTGCTCGATGCGCTCTTCGTCGGTTTCAATCGATCCGAACATCATCGTGGCGGTGGTAGGCATGCCCAATCTTTGGGCACAGCGCATGACTTCGAGCCAGCGGTCGTCGTCGATCTTGCGCGCCGAGATGCGTTTGCGCACTCGTTCCACCAAG
>JALYIF010000472.1 GCA_030775925.1 Vulcanimicrobiota bacterium
CAGTTGCATCTCGCGGGCACCACGACGGACCGCCTCGAGGCAATGCTCACGCGAATGGCCGGCGTGCTGGGCCTAGAGTTGCACGCCTTCGCGCTTCCGACAAACATCACACTTGCCATCGGGCCCGCTTATCACCAAAAAGTGGTCATGCTCCGCTTGAGCCCCGGCTCTTTAGATCTGCGCACGGTGGCCATGCTTACCGAAGTCTACGACGATGTCTGCGGCGGCACGGCCGATATCAACGATGCCGTGGCCCGCGTTCGTTCAATTATCGAAAGCCGGACGCCGCCCCCAGCTTGGCTAACGATCGGTTCTTTTTGTATCGTGTCGACCGGAACCGCGCTCCTCCTCGGCGCGTATCCGCGCGAAGTTCTCGTGGCCGCAATCATCGGCATGTCCACGGGCATCCTTGCCGCGTTCGCCGCGCGCAGCGCGATCGTGTCTCGCTTGTTCGAAGTGCTTGCAACGTTTTTTGGAACGCTGATCGTCGCGGGGTTCAATCATTTCGTTGGCCCCACAAATCTCTACATCACCATCATTGCTGGAATCGTGCCGCTTCTGCCGGGCTACTCACTGACGGCGGCCCTCTACGAACTCGCGAATAGCGATCTCAGTGCGGGGATGGCGCGCCTCGGTAAAGTGTTTGCAACCGTACTGGAGCTCGGGTGCGGCGCAGCACTTGCGGTGACGATCGCCGGAACGGCCATCCTCTCGGGCTCGCTCAATAGCCCAAATCCGGTGGGGATGCTCGCCTGGACCCTCGCCATTACGCTCATGACCATTGGCCTTGCAACCTTGCTGCATGCGCGCATTCAAGACTATGTGTGGATTTTTGCGGCCTGTTTTATTGCACTGCTAACATCACGCATTCTTGGGTCGCTTCCCGGTCACGAAGCCGCCGCGTTCGGCGCAGCCTTCGTCAGCGGGCTGGTCTCCAATATCGGCGCGCGGGTCGTGAAGATTCCGCAGGTCGTGCTGCTTGTGCCCGCAGTGTTCGTCCTGGTGCCCGGATCGCTCACGTACGAAAGCGTCTTTTACTTGTTCCAGCAAAATTTCACAACCGCAGCCGGCCTCGGGGTCAACGCCATTCTCGCCAGTATTTTCATTGTCGCCGGACTGCTGCTCTCCCAGTTGCTTTCAACCGCAGCCGCGCTTCCGATCCGGGCGATCCGGCGCTTCGGACCGCGATAACGATGTACTTCATTTTAATAAGTTTGTGTTTTCCTGATCCACGGCCGCATGCTTAGGCACTACTGGACCGAGAACGGTAGGGATATGAGACCATCAGCATCCGCAATTTTGAGCTGTGCACTCATCCTCGGCGCCTTGGCCGGTTCCCCGGCGCGCGCCGCGACCGTAACCGGTTCGCTCGCCAAGGCAAGCGTCGTATGGATCACGCAACGCACCCAACCACGCAGCGCAGAAGCGGAGAGGCGAAATCGCGATCGCACATTTAATCCGGGACTCATCGTGATTGCAGCTGGCACGTCGGTACGTTTTCCGAACGACGACCCATACTTTCACAGCATCTACACAGTGTCGACGCCCGATCCATTCGACATCGGGTACTACGGAAATGGTCCGGGCAAACTCGTGCTCTTCAGCTCTCCCGGCGTAATCGACGTGCATTGCCACATTCATCCCACCATGCACGGCGTGATCATCGTGGTGGATGGCCCATCGACATCCGGGCCCGTCAACACGTTCTCATTGGGCGGCGTCTCGCCTGGCAATCATTCGCTTCATATTTGGAACGAAAGCACCGGGGAACGTTCCATGGATGTGGTGATTCCGGCGCAGAAGTCCTCGGTCGATCTCGGAAAGTTCAAATAGCCTAAATCGCGAAGACCGACCCACGATGAAAAAGAGCGGCGTGGTTATCGAACTTATCGGACTGTATGCGAGCGTTCAGTCCAGCAGCGGCGCGATCACGACGTACGACCGCCGCCACTTCAGCAATGGCGAATTCATAAAAAAAGGCGACATCGTCGAAATCGAGCGCACGCCACCCGGTTCCTCATACCCGCAAGTCTTTAAGATCACCGGACGCGCTTAAGGATCGACGTTGATTGCGAGGCGTGTTGAGCGATTGCGCGTCGCTTGGGGAGCAATTCGCTCGCGCAGTAATGTGCGGAGCTCGCTGCCATTCTCGGATTTGAGAGCAACCCGGTAGCGCCATTCGTTTTTCAGCCGCGCAATTGGATGAGGAGCCGGCCCTAAAACCTCTACAGTCCCCGCGTCGCGCAAAGTTTGTGCGTATTGCTGCGCTGTTTCAATTACCGCCGCTCGACTGCGGCCAACGATGGTTAGGTACACGAGAGACTCGTACGGAGGATAGCCGAGTTCGCGCCGGCCTTCTAGTTCAACGGTCGCAAAGCCCACGTAATCGTGCTGTTGAGCAAACACGATCGCTGGATGTCCTGGCGAGTAGGTTTGCACGATGGCAGCGCCCGCTTGCGCGCGTCCGCTGCGACCGCACACTTGGGTTATCAATCCAAAGGTGCGCTCTGCGGCCCGAAAGTCTGCAGTGTGTAACCCGATATCTGCAGCGATGACGCCTACCAGCGTAACTTGGGGGAAATCGAGCCCCTTTGCAACCATCTGCGTTCCAACTAGAATATCCGCGCTGTGTTCGAAATCGGCAAGCAGCCGCGCATGATCTCCAACCCGGGTTGTCGTGTCGCTGTCCATCCGCACCACCTGCGCGGTTGGATATAAGCGCTGCAGTTCGGAGACGACCCGTTCGGTACCGATACCGAATTCGCGAATCGGCCCAAGCCCGCAGGATGGACACGCCGCCGGAATGGCGTGTTGTGCATCGCAGTAGTGGCAACGCAACAATCCGTCGGTGCGATGGACGGTGAGCGAAACGCTGCAACGGGTGCATTCCGGCACGTGCCCGCAGGCACGGCATAGCATGAAGCTAGCGCTCCCGCGGCGGTTAACAAAGAGAACGGTCTTCTCCTTGCGCTCTAACCGCTCACTAAGGGCCTGAGCGAGCGCCGTGCTAAAAATGCGGCGATTCCCGGTTTCAAATTCGTGCGCCATATCCACAACGTGCACCGCGGGAAGCGGCTGACCGGTAGCACGTGTGCGAAGTTGCAAATAGGTGGTACGTCCGTCAAGGGCATTCGCATAACTTTCCAGCGACGGGGTTGCGCTACCCAAGATCAGCATGCCACCCTCGACTCGCATACGCTCGCGCGCGACGCTGACCGCGTGGTAGCGGGGTGATGTGTCTTGTTTGTAAGTGCTTTCGTGAGCTTCGTCCACGATTAGCAGCCGGACCTTTGCAAGGGGTGCAAATACCGCACTACGAGCGCCCACGACAACATCAATGTCGCCGCCGGCACATGCCTGCCACGCATCGTAGCGCTCGCGGTCGGAAAGCGCTGAATGCAGGACCGCAACGCGTTGGCCAAATGCTTCTTCAAACCGTCGCGCCGTTTGTGGCGTCAAAGAAATCTCCGGCACCAAAACGATCGCGCGTCCGCCCGCGCGAATGACCGTTTTAATGGCCTCAATATATACATAGGTCTTGCCGCTACCCGTGATGCCATGAAGCAACAGTTCGACGAATTGCTGACTCGTTAAAGCGGTGTCGATCGCACGAAGGGCCGTGGCTTGCTCCGCCGTCGCCTCAAAACCGCGTTCGCGATCGAGCTGCGGCCGATGTTTTGCCGGCGCAATCTCTTCTTCACGCAGCGCCCCGGTTTTAATGGCTCGCTGCAGGACGGCGTTGGAAAAGCCGGCCAGAAGAGCATCGGCCCGAGGTACTCCGGGCTGTGCCCGCACGTAATCGAGCAACAGGCGCGCCTTGGGGCCACTCAGTGACCCGGTTCCAGGGTGCAATACCTTGATCCGGTACTCATGCGTGCGGGGGCTAAGAAACGTTCGGTCGCGCCGCAATTCGCCACTTCGTACGATTGCACTCACGTGTCG
>JALYIF010000473.1 GCA_030775925.1 Vulcanimicrobiota bacterium
GTGGGTGGTCGCGCGCGTGCGTGCCGCGACTGGGGACCAGCCGGGCTACATGGCGGCAGTGCGCAAAGCGCACGATCTCCTTGTCGAACGCATAGCGCGAATTCGCAATCCAGAGCGCGCCGAGCAATATGCACGCATTCGCTATAATGCAGAAATCGTCGCCGCAGCATCGAGTGCGGGTAGCGGCTGAGCCACGCTGTAGTCGTCACTGCAACTCTTGGCCGCATCCTGGGATTCATCGCTGTATGCAAGTCAAAGAACAACAGCGATTTCCCTCACCCGGCGCGCGACCGCAGCCACTGGCCTTCGATGGAAAATCGTTATGGACGGGGTCATGGGAAACGGATCATATCTATGAGATCGATCCAAAGACCGGAAAGATGCTGCAAGAGATTCCGGCCCCGGGTAAGCCGTACGGCCTAGCCGTTGTGGGCAACGAACTGCGTGTCGTCGTCTCGATTGGAGAAGACGATGACCGGTTTTTCTACCGCTTCGTTCCGGGAACCGGTTTCGATTTCGCGAGCAAAACCCCGTGTCCGGATTTGACCGGATCGCATCTTGCATCTGACGGCACGCTTCTGTACCTTGCTCAAATGCACAATCGAAGAATCTTGGTGATGCGTGAGGATGGGAAAATCGAGGCAGAGATCCCGCTTTCTGGCCCCATCGGCGGCTTAGGTGTGCGCGCTGGCAAACTGTATGTGATTTCCGCGGATGAAGAGTTTGAAGATCTGCATATCGCAACGCTAACAGCAGGCGCCGAGACGCCCGAGCTTTCAGAGATCGCATCTATACCGTTTGGCGCTCGCTCGCTGGCGTTTGATGGCAACGCGTGGTGGACGTGCGAGCGCGAGAAAAACCAAATCGTTTCGTTTACGATTTAGCGTATAATGACCGCCCCGCCAACGGGTTTTTGCCCGGCGGCCGTGAGTTCGGCGGACAATGGTACGAGCGTTGCGGTAACATAGGTGTTGTAGCTTGCTAAGGCAGCGTTATACTCCAGATCGAACCGGTGCGCGAACTCGAGCACGGCATCGCTTGGAGGTGAGGGTGCTCCGAAACCGCTCCGCGGGATATCTTCGCGCAGCGCACCGGGTTGTTGGATGGAATCTTCGTCATTGTGATAGTTGGCGGTAAATTGGTTAAAGATCGCCTCCCGGGCCGCAAGCGCACTGGCGACCTTGGTTGCGAGTGCGGTGTTGCCAGCCGTTATCAGAGCCGCATTCGCGCTGGTCAGCGACGCCTTCTGTTCATCGAGATTGTTGAGAATGGTATTGATCTGTCCGCTTAGACGCAAATATTTTTTTGCGAAATCGTATGCGGCTCGTGCACTACGCGGCAGATAGGGTACCTTCGGGTTCGGCATAACGACAAAGGGCTGGGTAAAACTGTGCCCACCGATCGTTACGCGCGCGGAATACTTGCCTGGCAATACAGTGACACCGTAGTAGGGTCCGCGATATTCGGTTTTAGCAGCACCCATCCACCGCGCGACGCCATCTTCGCGAAAGTCCCAGACAACGCGATTAATGCCCGTAAGATTGGTAACGACCTTGGCTGCGGTCTTATCGTCGTCGCTGTCGGAATCCGGCTGGCGATTCTTAATATGGCGAATGACCTGTCCGCCTGCATTGAGGATGTCTATTTCGACGGGGCTGGCTTGCGGCTTGTCAAGGAAAAAATTGATGATCGCGCCGGCTGGTGGATTCTTTCCCGCGAACCGCGTGTAGAGGCCCTCATCTTCACTATGGTAGCTGTACTGATATGCGGTTCGAATCGGGAAAAGCATGGCATGCTGCGCTTGCGCCGCGGGGAGGTCTTGCAACGGGCGAATATCGTCCATGATCCACAAAGCCCGCCCGTGCGTTGCGATCGCTAAGTCGTTAAATTCAGGCTGGATGCGAATGTCTCGCACGGAAGCGGTCGGCAAATTTAATCTGAAATCTGCCCAGTGCGCGCCGGCATCATAGGAAATCCACAATCCGTTCTCGCTTCCAGCGAACACTAAATTGCGGTTACGCACGTCTGGGCGCACGGTGCGCACGTATTGCCCGGCGGGCAGCCCAGTCGTGATTTTTGTCCAGCTCTTTGCATAGTCGTGGGTCACAAAGAGATATGGCTCATAGTCACCCGACCGGTGCCGGTCCGCAATCGCATAGGCAGTCGCTGCGTCGAATGGCGAGGGCGCGACGGTCTCAATACGCGCGAACGGCGGGACGCCGGGTAACTGTGTCTTGCTCCAATGGGCCCCGCCATCAAGCGTAAGGGCAACGATCCCGTCGTCGGTCCCAACC
>JALYIF010000474.1 GCA_030775925.1 Vulcanimicrobiota bacterium
CGTGGCGCGCGAATTCTATCTGGGCGAAGGCTTTCGGTTGTAATGATTTCCAGTGCACGGGCGCATGGGACCGCACTCAAGTTGTGGCCGCCCTCGATCTTGGACCGCTACATGCTCAGCGAACTTGCGGGGCCGTTTCTTTTTGGGCTCTCCGCGTTCACGCTGATTTTCGCGGCGGCGCAAATTCTCAATATCGGAAAGCTCATTGCCAACGATCACGCGCCGCTGTGGGCGGCGATCGAAGTCTTCCTCACATCGCTTCCCTACATTATTGTATTGACGTTGCCGATGGCGATGCTGCTGGGGACGCTGCTATCGGTACAACGTTTAAGCGGCGAGAGCGAATTGACGGCGATGAAGGCCGGCGGAATTGCCTTCTTGCGCATTGTGATGCCGCTGCTCGTTGCGGGGTTTCTCATGTCACTCGTCATGTTTTGCTTGCAAGAACAGGTTGTTCCACTCGCTCAAGACGCGCAGACCTACTTAGTTAATGAAGTCATCAGTCACCAGAGTGCCTTTAGCCGGGATCTAACTGTGTCGGCGGCTCTTCCGGGAGGCGGGCGCCAAATGACGGTGGCCACCGCGTATGAACCAAAGTCTCAGTCGCTCAAGAAGGTGACGCTCATCCAATATGACCGTCACAACGAACCGACTCAGATCATCTTTGCGGACCGGGCGCGCTTTGAAGCGGCCCATTGGCAACTAGAAAATGTTAGCACGTATCGCTTTAATTCCGATGGCTCGATTTTCTCCGAACCGCGCGTCGCAGTAACGCAGGTTGACATCGGACAAAAGCCAACTGAACTCGCAAAGCGGATCGGCCACGACGATCCGGACCAGATGAGCCGGGCGGCGATTCATGATATTTTGCAGTCTGGCCAACTCAGTGAAAGTGAGCAGCGCAAATACTGGACGACGTATCAAGAAAAACTGGCGCGGCCGTTCGCATGCTTCGTGTTTACGCTGATTGCGCTTCCTTTCGGCATGCGCGCCACGCGGGGGGGCGGCAGTGCGAGCGTCGGCTTTGGCTTGGCCGTCGCCATCGTGTTTGTGTACTACATCGTGCTCACGGTTTTTTCTTACTTGGGGAATGTCGCACTGTGGATGGCGCCGATCGCCGCATGGCTGCCCAATCTGGTCTTTACGTATCTCGGAGTGCAGCGCTTGCGTAAGGCAGCGGGAGTCTAGCGGTGGGCGACTGGCTCCGCGGTATGCTGCTGGTGGTCTTTATCGTTTGCCTGGCGGGCGCGATTGCGTATGTGGGAGATCGCGTCGGCCATCAGGTTGGGCGTAAGCGTCTCTCACTCTTTGGCATTCGCCCGCGGTACACCTCAACGATCGTAGCCATTGGAACGGGGATGCTCATTGCGCTGGTTGTAACGGTCGGCGCGCTCATTGCATCCAATAGCGTGAAGACGGCATTCTTTCATCTTAACGCCGTGAATTCACGCGTCATTCAGCTTCAGGCTCAGTCAGATCAGCTTGAGAAACACGTACGGAACGATGCGCGCATTGTTGGTGTCGGCGATCTGATGAATGACAGTTGGATCGTTCTCAAACAAAACGAATCACCGGAAGACCGCTATCGGCAAATCAAGAGATTCTTCGACGATACGAGTCGCTTTGTAGATCGCCGGTACATCCCGCTGGGACTGCGTAGGAATAAGACGCCGCCCGCTGAGGTAGAACGAAAGCTCCGCGACTTTGCGCAGAATTATGTTATTACGGCGGCCCTCTCGCAGGCGCCAGCGGTTGTTTTAGCGATCGCCGATGAAAATCTGTTTGCGAATGACGAAGTCCACTTCAATCTCGTAACGTTTCAAGACCGGACAATTTTCACGGCGCAACAGACCGTGGCATCAATCATTGTGCCCGCCGGTGCAACCACCGATTTGCGCTTCGAGCTCCTGCGCTTAAAAGATCTCGTAACGCAAAAATCGTTTGAGTTAGGTATGCCGATTCAGTTTGCGCAAAATGTCGTGATCTCACTGAGCAACTCGCAAGGCGACGCGATGCAATCGGTATTGCGCTCGGGCCGGGGCCAGTACCGGTTGGTCGCGCAGGCCACCACTCCGGTATTCACCGACATGGGTGTCGTGCCGGTCACCGTCTCGCTGAACAAAATTTAGTGATTATCTTGGGCATTGACCCCGGCACCCAGAAGGCGGGGTTTGCGCTGATCGACGGGGCGGGTTCGGAGCGGCCGTTACGTCAAGGTGTCGAGCCCCTGGACAGCCTGATCGAGCGCATCCGGCAGCTAGGCACCGAATATGAGATCGGGGCGGTCGCACTGGGCCACGGCACGCACGCCGGGACGGTCGCCGGCATGTTGGAGCGCGTTGGGCTGCCGGTCCATATCGTAGACGAACGGGATACAACCCTTAAAGCCCGTGGACTGTATTTTGCCGACCACCCGCCGCGCGGATGGAAGCGGCTCATTCCGCTTGGGATGCAACTCCCGCCGCGCCCGGTGGACGATTACGCGGCGCTGCTTATCGCCAGGCGTTACCTCCAGCAGTTAGAAAAGCGTTAAAAATTGCGCACAATTGGTCATAAGGAGGATGGAATGCTCGATCGAGGCTTCCGGGACACCTCCTTGGGTGTAACATCGGCCCAGTTTAGTCGATATATTTAATTACCTAATATCATGTTTCGGGAGAGATCATGAACCGTCTGGCCGGGGTAGTGTTCATCGCAGCGATATGCGCGCTGCAGGGCACGGCCATAGCTGGACCCTTGAATCCAGACCAAGCGGTTCGGAGCTTGATTGCCCATGGTATCATCGGGCGCTTCCCGACAGGCGATTTTTCGGCCGGACATCCCCTCAGCCGCGCCCAAATCACGGAGCTCACCGAGCAAGCCGCCGGAAAGAGCGAAGGATCCGGGGCGGAACTCGAGGGGCTGCAACCCGTGCTGGCTTTCCGGCCGGCAGGCGCCGAGCATAAATTCGTGCCGGATGCCGCACAACTTCGGCGCTTCATCGGTCAGACAACCCAGAGCGGCCCAATGCAACCATTGCTTACCGGCATCGCTTTGGGGTCTGCCCCGGTTGATCTCATGCCCACGAATGCGGGGGCGGTTGCCTCCGTACGATTGGCCTTCGTGCTGAACCCCCGCCCTGGGTTGGTCTCGTTTGGGCCTGCCGACGGCGTTCCCGATAGCCGTATTTTTGCCGCACCTTCGAAACCGATGGGCGGCGCACAGGTTGCCGACGCGGTTTTTGGAATTCGCGAGGCCAGCTTGGTATCTGCGCAAGCCGATGTGCATGCGACGCCGAGCTCTTCGTCCGGCTCGGTGGCCGTCTTGAACCCGGGATTCGCGCGTTTCACCGGATTTGAAGCTTCCCTGCCGGCCGGCAACACTGGCCTGGCCGGCGGCTCGTTTCGCGTTTATCCAGTGAGTGGTTCATCATTTGAACCCGGGTCGCTGCAATCTGTATCATCGGCAGTGACTGCGTTGCGCGCGCCTCTCAAGGACGGCGCGAATTTTGGCATCGCCCCATTGACCACCCTAGCGTCGGCTTCGTCTTTTGCCTACACACCCTTGAGCAGTAATGATGCGGAGCTTTCAGCTGGCAGTCTCTCGGCCGGCCAAGGGCTCAAGGCCGACCTTTCAATTCCAGTTCGGATGGGTGCTTTCAAAGCGCAGGGTACGCTCGCGGCGCTCCATCTGCAAGAACTCACGCCCGTTACGCCGTTTGCAACAAGCGTCCGCGCGACTGAAGATCAACTTACCGCCGGTACAAAGTTTGACGTGCATGCCCTCGGGCGCCCGGTGTCCGTAAATTTGAGCGCTTCGTATGACCGGCTGTTGCGCAACGATCGAACCGCATTCCTAATTTCCAATCAGTCCCCAGCGGCGTCGAATCTGAGCAACGAACAACTGACTGTTCCTAGCGCTCCGGGCGGTACGACCTTCAATCCGAACTACGTCGATGTCACGCGACGCTCACTGGGAGCGGCTGCCGCCGTTCCGTTAACGAGCGACCTGAGCTTGAATGTGCAATACAAGACGCAATATTATACCGGGTCGTACAGCGCACTCGGTCAGAATGTGGATGGCCGCAAGGACTCGTAC
>JALYIF010000475.1 GCA_030775925.1 Vulcanimicrobiota bacterium
TCGCGGAAAAAATCGTTTGAAGTGGACGCCGGGTATGCTTGGTCTGGAGCGCTTTCCGCATTTGATCCGCTCGCTCGCGTGGTACGACATTTCCGCGGACTCATTGATTTGCAACCTCGACGACCCCAGTGTTTTGCTTGCAGAACGTATGCGGCCATCGCAGGTTATCAGCCGGGACTACGATCAGTCGCAGGCCTGGGCGCTGCGCCTCTATCAACAGAATCGCTGGAGCGGGGTCAGTTGGTGGTCGTTTAACGATGCGCGCTGGACAAGCATGGGACTCTGGAATTTGGAGAGCATTGAGCGCTTCGGCGTGGAACCCTTAGGCATCGATCATCCCGCGTTCGCCGAGGCCGCGCGCGTGCTCGATGTGCGAATTGATCCGATGGTTACGAAGAAACGTTAAAGCAGCGTGTATGAATATTTTATTTGTTGATAACTTTGATTCGTTTACTTATAACGTCGTGCACTTGTTTGCTGCGGCGGGAGCGCATGTTGAGGTGATGCTCAACGACGACGTGCGGCTCGTCCCAAGCGTGCTGGATCGCTACGATGCGTTATTAATTGGGCCGGGGCCCGGTAACCCCAGTCAGGCGCCGTCAGCATTACGGATGTTGGATGCGGCTGCTAAGGTTGCAAAGCCGGTGTTTGGTGTGTGCCTCGGCATGCAGGCAATCGCGGAATTCTTCGGCGGCAAGATTGTGCACGCCCCACACCTGATGCACGGCAAGACGTCACGCATTGGTCATGACGGCACCGGTGTATTCGCTGGGTTGCCCGAGAACTTCACCGCAACGCGATACCACTCGTTGTGCGTCGATCCGGCCTCGGTGCCAGCAACGCTGCAGGTTACGGCCACGAGCGATGACGGTGTTATCCAAGGGCTTTCACATCGGACACTGCCTATCCATGGCGTCCAATTTCACCCTGAGTCCATTCTAAGCGAATATGGAAAAGAGATCGCATCGAACTTTCTTGCCCTTACCTTGACACCGGCCGTTCGGGCGTGATACCGTTTCGCCAATGAATTTGCTTGCCGTTCGCGCATGGTGGTGGCTCTCGGAATCTTCGTGATACCGGTAGAGTTCTGTGCGCTTTTCTGTTGTAAAACAAGCCGCCGGTACGACCGGTGGTTTTTTATTTTTTTAGGAGACGAGTATGTATACGCTGGCTAGCAAAGGCGAACGAAGTGGGAGCACGGTGTCTGTGGGCAACGTTACGTTCGGGGACGGGGGCTTCGTCATGATTGCCGGACCCTGCGCCGTGGAAAGTCGTGCGCAGATGATGGCCACTGCCGAGCACGTGGCCCGCTGCGGCGGCCACATGGTCCGGGGTGGCGCCTACAAGCCGCGCACCTCCCCTTACGCCTTTCAGGGGCTGGGTGACACCGGCGTTACCTTAATGTCAGCCGCGAGCGAAGAAGCTGGCCTGCCCTCGGTTGTCGAGGTTCTCCGCGAACAGCAACTGAGCTTTGCCGCCAAGTACATCGATATGATCCAGATTGGGGCCCGCAACATGCAAAACTTTGGACTTCTGAAGGCATCGGCTCAGACCGGAAAACCGATCCTTCTGAAGCGCGCGGCCTCGGCGACACTCGATGAGCTCCTGTATGCCGCCGAATATATCTTGCTTCAAGGCAACCAGCGGGTCGTGCTGTGCGAACGGGGGGTTCGCGGGTTCGATCAGGAGACCCGCAATGTATTCGATTTGGGCGGGGCGCTGAGACTCAAGCAGCTTACCCACCTCCCCGTCATCGCCGACCCCAGCCACGCCACGGGCCGCTCGAGCCTGGTGGCACCTCTGGTCATCGCTTCAGCCGCGGCCGGCCTGGACGGCGCCATCATCGAGGTGCACCCCCACCCAACCCAAGCATTGTGCGACGCCGCGCAGGCGCTGGATTTTGCGGCCTTCAGCGGGCTGATGGAGCGCTTAGCTGGGGTCGTTTCGTTACAAACCCCTGCTAAGATTGCGACTTCAGTAGGCCGATGATCATTGGGTAGGGTGGAGTACACCCTAAGGAGATTTGATTCCCGATGCCTCGTATCAGGGATACGGGCCCAGCGGGGGTCCCACCGCGACAGTCGCGGTGGGGGGCGTGCAGATTCGGTTTTTTCGCATCGTGAAAAAATCGAACCGGAGCGCCCAAAAATCGAGCGCAGTTCGATTTTATTAGATTGGAGGTGAAAAATGGGAGCTCAATTATTAAAAATCTTGCCGGGACTGTTTCCAAAAGCAGTCGTGCAAGGCGCAGAGAACACAACGCGAGGCTTAGTTGAACATGGTCGTCGTTTTGACGAAATTCTTCAACGAGCATTGATTGAAAAAGCCGGATCAAAAATCGATCTCAAGTCGATTCCACCGGCGTTGCTCGCGCTCTTACAGTCCGGCATGCCACTCAATACTGTGGTGAATCAGATTGCGCAAACGCTCACTGGCAAAGTTGCTTCGGCACTTGGCCATGGCGCGCAACACGCAATAAGTGAAATCGCTAAGAACAAGCTACTCCAGGCATTTGCTTCGGCACTTGCACCGCCTGGTGGATCGCCACCCGGTAGTACCGCCGAACAAGCATCGGCCCTCGCAGATCAGCTACAACAACTAGTAGCAAACATCGCGAGGGTAGCAGAAGCAGGGCAGCAGAATCGATTCACGGGGAACATCTTGGACGCCATCACGGCGAAAGAAAACCCGGCCCAGCAACAGAGCGAACAACCAGCGTCCAAGGATGCCGTTGTCGCATCGTTTGTGGAATCCGTCCTCCGGGACGCTGTTAGCCGTATCCAAGCATCTGCTATCGACAAATCCGCAACGCCGGCCGGCCCGTCCGTTGGACTGGTCGCGCCTAGCAATGCAGATAACGCGGCCCTGCTCGCGACGAATGACCCCTCCGGAAAAACCGCCCGCCCGTCCACGGGACCGGTCGTGCGTAACAGTCCGGAGGATACGGTCATTCCAGCGGCCCTTCTCAAAGCAGCAAATCCAGAAGTCAGCGTCAAGCCCGCAGCGGACCAGCCCGGTTCGGTTTTGGGACGTATGCTCGCTCGCGCAGCCAACGTTGACGCACGCATCAACGGTAATCCCAACGCCACGGCGTCCGCGATTGCAATTGATTCGCGAATCAAACCAGTCGCCGTGCAAGCCCTGCCGGCAGCGACCCCGCAAGTTGATCCGCGCGCTTCATTAGAGAACCTCGTTGCGGCCATCGTGGACGCTTCGAAGAACGCGAATGGAAACAACGGTCAGAACGCGAGTTCGTTTGGCTGGAATCAAGCGCAGAACGCACTTGCGCAAATCAGCGACGGAAAAGCCAAGTCAAGTACCTTGGATGGGCCGTCCTTTGCCTCGCAGGCAAACGCATTGCTCGGGGGCGCGTTCCACACAGCCGCTACGGCAGCTGGGGAAAGCACCGTTTCCACAGGTCTCACACCGTACACAACGGTGGATCCAAACAGCCTCATCGACCAAGTGGTCAAGGGCGTGATCGTACGGAATTTCGGAGAAAATAATTCGGAGATTCGTATGCGACTGTCCCCCGAACATCTTGGCGATGTTTCACTCAAACTCTCCGTCACGGGCGGCAACATCAGCGCAAGTATTACCGCGCAGAATGCTGACGTTCGCGATACCCTGCTTGCCAATCAAAACCAGCTTTCGAAATCACTGGCTGACGCCGGCCTGAAGTTAGCAAACTTCTCGGTCAACGTGTCGGGCGGCGGAGCGAATGCCTTTGCACAGCAGCAGCAATTCGCACAACAGGCGGGTGTCCGTCGTGTTGCTTTCCACATCGGAAACGATGAATCGCAAGACGAAGTGATGCCGGCAACTCCAAGCTTCGGACCGCCAATCATGGCGCATTCGAATCTCGGATTACTTAACTACCTCGCTTAGGAGAACATATGTCGAACGCGACATCAGCGACTGGTCTTCCGATCAATTCGCTGATAAACAACAACGGCGGGAACAGTTTGAATGCCCCGGCGATACAAGCGCAGTTAGGCCAAGATGCCTTCCTGAAATTGCTGACGACGGAGCTGAGAAACCAAGATCCCGAGAAACCCATGGACAGTACGCAGTCAATCGCGCAGCTGGCTCAATTTAGTGCCCTTCAGGCGCAGACGAGCCTCAGCAACGCGTTTGCTTCGTTCCAGTCTAACTTCGGCGTCATGCAGGCCGCTTCGCTCATCGGCAAGACTGCCACCGTGAATGCGCCGAACGCGGGCGGAAATAGCTCCTCGATCTCCGGTACGATCAAAGCGGTGAACGTCATGGAAGGTAAGCCCTACTTTACGATGACGGATAAAGCCGGCAATGTGATCACCGACTCCCGCGGAGTGCCCGAGCAGTTCAGCACGAGCCAAATCACCTCAATCGGAAACTAAGACGTGGATCCGAAAGAGATACAAAATCTGTCTAACCGTATCAACCCGGTCGCACCTAACCGTGCGGCGCGAGTCCCGGTGCAGATTCCGCCCACTGCAGGATCGAGCTTTCGCGAACTCCTGGAGAAACAAGGCGTCGCCAAAGGCGAACCGCTTAAGTTCTCGGCGCATGCCATGCAACGTTTGCAATCGCGCAATATCAACTTAACGCAAGAAGATATGGCAAAGATGAACGTCATGGCGGATAAGGCTGCGGCCAAAGGTTCTAAACAATCGCTGTTCATGATGCGGGACGTCGCAATGGTCGTCTCCATTAAGAACCGCACGGTTATTACCGCGGTCGATCAGGATTCAATGAAAGAAAACGTGTTTACCAACATCGATTCTGCCGCGATTATCGCGTAACTCTACATCACTAATTAACCCAAGGCGGACCTCGTAATAGGAGCCTTGGCCGCAGCACCGATCAACAGACGTGCCGCGGACGACTATGAAAGGTCATAATCACAATGGCATTCGACTCGCTGTTCATTGGCGTCACCGGTCTGAACGCATTTCAGAACCAAATCGACGTTATTTCGAACAATATTGCGAACACCGGAACGACCGGCTACAAGGGCCAACGCGTAACCTTTGCCGATCTTCTTTACCAGCAACAAGGCTTTGCCTCAGCCCCGACGCAAACGCGCGGCGGCGTAAACGGCATTGATGTTGGCCTGGGTACCAAAGTCAACACCATCGATACCCTCTTCCAACAGGGCGGACTTGAGACCACCGGTGTGAACACCGACCTCGCAATCAATGGCGATGGATTCTTCATCCTTAACAACGTCAACGGTACGGGCACGCCTTCGTACACCCGCGACGGCGCATTCTCACTGAATCAAAACGGATTACTCTACGATCCCTCCAGCGGCTTAAGCGTTCAGGGATACATGGCCAACCCGTTGACCAATGTCATCTCTGCCACCGGTCAGCCTGGTGCCATCAACATTCCCATCGGTCTTAAGGCGCAGGCCCAAGGCACCGGCGCAGTGGGCGCAATTAAGGTCGGCCCCTCCGGCGATAACGTCTTCGACTTAAGTGCAGCGGGCAACTTGGATGTCACGCAGTTTGTCGCCGAAGCTACGACGCCTGGAACGGGCAAGCCGGCGACCATTTCGACCACGGTTTACGATTCGCTTGGAACCGCGCATCAAATGAGCATCGTCTACACCCCGGTCGCGGCCGGTTCCGTCGGCGGCGGCCCGGTTCCAGCCACGGTCAATAATAACCAAGGTGTCGCTCAGAATACGGGCTCACGCTTCCGCGTGCAGGCCTACTTTACAGATGGTACGTTGGTCAACGGCGCCGCAGCCACGCAGGCAGCTCCGTTCACCATGGGCTATTCGTTCTACGACCAAAACGGACAGTTCATTAATACTTCTGCAGCGCTTAGCGGCGCCGGCGCACATCTTGCCAACGCAGCCCCGAGCGCTGCCGCTGGCGATTTGATTAACGTCACGCAGTGGGGCGGACCGCCGCCTCCCGGCGGCCCGGCCATTCCGGCAAACATCGGCGCCGACTTAGCACAAGGCACGGCACTTGCCGGGTCCTATACGGCCAACGTCCTGACCCAAAATGGCTACGCTCAGGGCATCCTTTCCAACATTACGATTGGCCAAGACGGCACCGTGCTGGGCGCTTTCACCAACGGCCAATCGAGAGCCCTGGCTCAAGTAGCCATGGCCACGTTCCAGAACGAGCAAGGCCTCCAGCGCGTCGGAGGCAACAAGTTCGGCGCTACCGCGAACTCGGGCTTGGCTCAAGTCGGAACCGGTACCGTCGGGCGCTTCGGTTCGATCCAGTCGGGTTCGCTCGAACAGTCCAACGTCTCGCTTGCAGATGAATTCACGAAGATGATTCTCGCACAACGTTCGTTCCAGGCGAACGCCCGCAGCATCAGCGTCGCGGACCAAGATCTGCAGCTCATCGTTACCCCGGGTAACCTCTAATCCGTAGCCTTCCTTAAATAGGGAGCAAGCGGCGCATGGCACACGGAGGTGCATGCGCACTCCTTCGAGGGCGGGCGGAATGGATGCCGCCCCCCTCGACGAACACGCATCGCCATGATTGCCTTGACGCGGCTCAATGGACAGCCGATTATGCTCAATGCGGACCTCATCGAGTCGGTGGAATCGACGCCCGATACCGTGATCACCCTCACCTCAGGCAACAAGCTCATCGTCCGGGACCCGATGGAATCGCTGCAGCAAAAGATTATCGATTTCAAACGGAAGATTTACGGACCCGGGCCACCCGCCTAAGAGAGATTCTAGAGGCGCTTTAATCTTCGTAAGCGTCCGGCCGATACAGAGAGAAGACCGAAAACGCCGCCGCCGGAGAATTTTTCGTGGATTTTGCTACTATAGTAGGCCTAGTATTGGCATTTGGTGCCATCATCGTTGCCGGCTGGGCTGGCGGTGCTGATCCTAAAATTTTCCTTGAGCGCTGGGACGCCATGGTCCTCATCATCGGCGGTACCATCGGCGCGACGATTACCTCGTTCCCCCTGCGCGTGTTTTTGAACGGATTCCTCGGCGGTTGGAAGACCGCGTTCGTGGAGCCCGTCTACCACGAGCGGGAAGTTATCGCAACGCTCGTTTCGTTTGCCGAGAAAGCACGGCGGGAAGGCTTGCTCGCACTCGAAAATGAGGCTGCGGCTTTGGACGACGAGTTCATGCGTAAAGGCATTCAACTCGTGATCGACGGCCGCGATACTGACATCATCCGAAAAATTTTAGAAACCGAAGTCAGCTTCGTGCAAGAACGCGGCGCTAAGTCGGAGTCGGTGTTCATGACGCTTGGCGGCTACTCGCCAACATTGGGCATCATCGGCACCGTTTTGGGCTTGATCGGCATGTTGCGGAGCCTCGGGAACTTGGGCGGTTCGGGAAATATTGCCGGACAAATGGGTACCGCAACGGCCGTTGCGTTCGTCGCAACCTTCTTTGGAATCTTGTTTGCCAATTTGCTCTGGCTGCCACTCGCATCAAAAATCAAAGAGCGCAATGGACAGCTTTTGCTCGTGCGGGAAATTATGATCGAAGGCATTCTGTCTATTCAGGCCGGCGATAATCCGCGTCTGCTTGAAGAGAAGCTTCACGCCTTCTTGGATCCATCGGAACGTTCTACGGAAGTTGAAGAAGGCGGTTCCGTCGGCGAACCGAGTTATCAGGGCGGCTAATGCCTCAAGCAATCAAGTCGGCAGCGCGGGCCTCAGAGTCGCGAATGCGCAAACGCGGGGCGGAGCAAAAAATGGAAACGGCCGGCATGATGCGCTGGCTCCTCACCTACGCCGATATGATCACGCTTTTGCTTGCGCTATTTATTATTTTGTTTTCCATCTCAACCATCAATAAGGTGAAGTTTCAAGCGTTGGTGCACGAGATGGGCGGCGGATTCGATAACGACTGGGCGGTCAACCAGCCACCAAACGGTGGAACCAACGGCAACCAATCCTTGAATGCAAGTTCGAACATTCCGGCGATTCAAAAACAGCTGGAAAAGTACATCCAGCAAAATCACCTTGAAAAATCGGTGCAAACCCGGCTAGATCGCCGCGGGCTTGTCATTACGCTCCTGAGCGATAAATCATATTACGACAGCGGCAGTGCCGAACTGCGACCCGAGACCAAAGTGATCTTGGATCGCATCAACCGCTTTATTCAAAAGAACAACTACATGATTCGCGTCGAGGGGAACACGGATGACGTTCCCATCGCAACGGGCCTCTATCCCACCAATTGGGAACTCTCAACCGCACGCGCCACCAATGTCGTGCGCTACCTCGTTGAGAAGGACGGCCTGTCTCCTTCACGTATTTCGGCGGCAGGCTATGGACAGTATAAACCGCGTACTCAGAATTCGAGCGATACAACTCGCCAGCAGAACCGGCGCGTTGACATCGTCATTCTCAACGCCACTTTCTCCAAACTGGAAAAAGGTCAATAAATCGTGTCGAGCCT
This sequence comes from Vulcanimicrobiota bacterium, assembly GCA_030775925.1. GTDB lineage: Bacteria > Vulcanimicrobiota > Vulcanimicrobiia > Vulcanimicrobiales > Vulcanimicrobiaceae > JACRUB01. Next base: position 8,387 of record JALYIF010000475.1, read on the forward strand.
GTCTCAAGAAGAAATTGATGCCCTTGTAAACCAGCTTGCGGCCCCTGGGACCGAAGGCGCGGGCCTCGAAGGCAAAAAGATCAAGTCCTTCGATTTCCGGTTTACCAAGCGGCTTGAGAAATTTTCCAACAATCAATTGCAGACGTTGCGAACGCTGCACGATAACTTCACACGGTTGCTCAACAACTCGTTGTCGGTCTACCTGCGCACGCGCGTCGAAGCAACCATCGTTTCCATCGAGCAAATCAGCTATGGTGATTTCATTGCATCGATCGGCATCCCGTCGATCCTATCAATTTTCTCGATGGATCCGCTGCCTGGAAGCGGCATCGTCCAAGTCGATCTCAACTTGGTATTTTCGATTATCGACCGGTTGCTCGGCGGTCCGGGCTGGTTCCCGCAGAAATTGCGCGACCTTACCGACATCGAGCGGACACTCATGCAGCGTTTCATGGCTCGCATGCTCAACAGCTACCGCGAGTCTTGGAATTATCTCTTAACGCTTTCGCTAAAAATTGAAGCACTCGACTCCAATCCCCAGTTCATTCCGCGAATCATTCCGCTCGATCAAATCGTGGCGTATGTTTCATGCGAACTTAAAGTGGGCGATATGGCCGGGGTCATGAATTTCTGCCTGCCTTATCTCGTGCTGCAATCAATCGGGCCGCAACTTTCAGATTTTCAATGGTCGCCCTCGGTTGTTGCCGGGCGAGGCATGACTGAAGAAGATATCGCGCAGCTAGCGCGTAATGTCGAGCGTGCGAGCGTTCAAGTCCAGGTCGAGCTGGGCAAGACGACCGTGTCGCTACGGGATTTGGTTTCCTTGCAACCCGGAGACGTTGTGTTGTTTGAGAAGCCGACGAGCGAGCCCCTAATCGCCAAGGTTAACGACTGCGATAAGTTCCACGTCTTTCCAGGTGTCAACCGGGACAGGCTTGCGGTTCAAGTCGCGGGCATCATAACAAACGAGGACGAGTAATTTGATGGAGATGCAGAGACTCGCCGATGCAATGCTGGCGGCCGCCGCCACCGTGTTCGGTCGCCTAGTTGAGCATACGGTCCCGAGCTCGGGAACCAAACGCAAAGACCATGAGGGATCCATCCACACGGATGGAGACTCTCTCGTCACGCTTGTACTACTTCCGGGCGTCAGCGACGCCCAAATTGTTGTCCGTTTCTCGAATACCGAGATTGGCCGTGTCGTGAACATGATGATCGGCGGCGCGGATGATGCTGCCGAGATGGGCGCGATGCAACTATCGATCGTATCCGAAACGGTTTCGCAAATTGCCGTGGCCATGACTGAGGCACTCGCCAAAGAATTAGGCGTACCGGCTGAGGGGATCAAAGCGGATCTCTGTACGGATGCAACCGCGCTGCCGCCGCCGCCGTTTGAATCCTACGAAGGCACCGTCCACGTTTCAGCCGACATTGCTCCCGAGGTCGCGATCGACTTTGCTGCGATCACGCTTTCAAAGCTGCAAACGACGCAAGGCCAAACGGCCGAGCCCGAGCCCGAACCCGTTGCTGCCGCGCCTGCGGCCAAACCTGCCGCTGCGCCCAAGGAACGGCCTGTTGCGCCCGCCGCAAATGCGCAAGCCGTCTCATTTGCGGCCATGACGCCGACGCATATCAAGGCGCCTCATCCCGGCCAGGCCAACCTGGACCTGGTTCACGATATTCCGCTTCAGATCAGCGCGGTATTGGGGCAAACCGCACTTCCGCTTCGCGATGTGGTATCGCTCGCAGCGGGCAGTGTCTTTGAACTCGATAAAAACTCGACCGACCCCATCGATCTGTACGTAAACAACATTTTGATTGCGCGCGGCGAAGTGGTCGTGGTCGATGATAAGTTTGCCGTTAAGATTAGCGAACTCAATCCCCAAACGCCGTAGTGGCCTCGTGCAGACTGGCATGAAGGGCGACTAGTGGGCGCAGATTTTATCGGGCGGTATATCCTGGCGCTAGTTGTTGTTGCGCTCCTGCTCGTCGGACTCTATTCCATCGTGCGGGCACTGGGCCGCGGGCGCATCTTGGCGTCGGCGGACAAACGCCTCGTCAGCGTGATCGAGTCAACATTTATTTCACAGAATACGACGCTGCACGTTGTGAAGATTGGCGACAAATATTATGCGGTCGCGGGTGGATCCGGCCACCTGTCGCTGCTTTGTGAGGTGCCAACCGATGAGGTGGCTCCCTGGCTCGATTCTCAGCGCCGGTTGCTGAGCGGGCAAACGCAGTCACTCGCCGGTTTCTTAAAATATTTGCGCAGGCCGCCGCAATGAAGTCTCTCATCGCGCGGCTGTGGACACGGTACCGTTTCTTTTGGGTAATCAGCGGCCTTGCAATCTTTGGATTGTGGGTCCTAC
>JALYIF010000476.1 GCA_030775925.1 Vulcanimicrobiota bacterium
AACTCGGAAGGGGAGCGTCATCGGGGAATGGATCGCCCGTCTGCTCTTCTTCCAACGTTGCCTCGTGGCTGAGGCTTACTTCTCGGTAGAGTGTTACCAGCGTCTCGATGTGCCCCGTCTGCGGGAACATATCGAACGGCTGCACGACTCCAAGCCGGTATCCTTTGGATGCCAGAAACTTCAAATCCCGGGCAAGCGTCGCTGGATCGCACGAAAGATACCAAAGATTTTGGACATTCGCTTCGGCAATCGCGCCCAGGGTCTCCTCATCGCTACCCTTGCGTGGCGGGTCTAAAAAGACAATCTCGGCTTGCTGCAGCTCCTTGCGGATCGCCGGGCGGCGCAGCAGTTCTTCAACTCTGCCGGCTTCAAAACGAACCCGGTCGCCGATCCCATTGAGCTCTGCGTTCTCTTTTGCCTCGCGAATGGCGTGGGCGTTCTCTTCGATGCCGTAGACGCTCGAGCCAATTTTGGCAAAGAAGAGCGAAAAGGTGCCGACGCCACAGTACAGGTCGACGATCTTGCGAGGCTCGCGTAAGCCGGGCTCCATAAAACTTAAAATGCGCGAAACGATTTCCGTATTGACCTGAAAGAATGAATTCGCGGAAATGCGATACCGTACGCCGTGAATCATCTCTTCGATGTTGTTGCGTCCGGCTACGGTCATTTGCTTGCGCCCAAGGATCACGTTCTCGCCGCTGAGGTCGAATGAGTTTGTCACGCCGATTGCACCAGGCAGATTGGCCATCAATGCGCTCGCTGCGTTCTTGACGCCCTCCGACTGTTTGGCAGTGGTCAAGGTCAGCACCGTCTGGCTGGTCGCCTTTGCCGTTCGTGCCACAACGTGACGCGTCTCTTTAAAGGCCGGCTCAAGGTCCCGAGTCGTTCGCATTTCGTTGAGACGTCCAATAAAATCATCGAGTTGTGGCTCGACAATCGGGCATCCCTCGATGGGCACCACTTCGTGAGAACGCTGCTTGTAGAACCCGAGCGTTGGCGGCTCGACGCTGTGATCGACGACCAGCGACATTTTGTTGCGGTAGTTTCTCGGGCTAATCATGCCAATCGGATCGCGTACCCGTACCGTAGCAAAGCCGCCGATTCGCTTGAGAGCTCCCTCAACAACACCGCGCTTCCACGCCAGCTGCGCCGCGTAGGAAAAATGTTGAACCTGACATCCGCCGCACGCGCCGAAGACCGGACAGAATGGTTGTACGCGATACCGCGAGCGCGCAAGTAATGCGACCAGCTCACCGACCGCGTATTTTGGCTTCACCGCGGTAATCCGTACGCGCGCGCGTTCCTGCGGCAACGGGCCAAAGACAAACACGACCATCCCGGCGGCGCGTCCCACTGCCTGCCCGTTGGTCAAAAGATCATTGAAAGTAAGTTCAACCTCCGCGCCGACGCGGAGAGGAACGCTAGGTGTTCCGCTGGTCGTCAAGCGTCCGCAATAGCTGGTTGGCCTCGTCGATAAGTTGTTGAATTCGCTGGCTCGTGGGATCAACCGGCTGACGATGAATGAACGCCCGCACAACGGTGTAGGCAAGCGCCGCCGATAAGCCGGCGATGCCCACCCAGACAAGGGTTTTGGTAACCGCTGGATTTCCCGGCGTGTGGTCGCTCGAGGGTGCGTCCGCCGAAGAAACGCCGTTGGTCGCCTGCGCTTGGCTCAAAATTCTCGTACTCCCACGTTTTGTGCTTTGGGTGCTGCTTCGACTTTTCCTCAAGATCATCCGGCCCAAACATGAAGTCGCCCGCTCGGAGGCCAAGAAGATTACCATGCGTTTTCATAGACGGCTAGTAGCCCCTGTCTTGATTCTGGCGCTGTTGGGCGCCTCGCCCTCGTCCGTCAATGTCGTTTATGCCGGATCGCTCGTGACACCGATGGAGCGTGATGTCGGCCCCAGCTTCGCAAGAACGTGTGAGTGCCGGTATCAAGGCGAGGGCAAAGGCAGCGTGGCGCTGGCAAAGATGATTAGCGGTGGAATTCGGAACCCGGATGTTTTTATCAGCGCGGATGCCGGGGTGCTCGATGGCCTGCTGCATCCCAAGAGCGGACCGGCCCTTATTTCCTGGTACGCCGTCTTTGGAACCGCCCGCATGGTTTTGGGATATTCGCCACGCTCCCGGTTCGCCGGCCGCTTTGCACTAGCCGCAGCGGGCCGGCTGTCGCTTCCCGATCTACTGCTCACTCCGGGGTTGCGCATTGGACGAACGGACCCCAAGCTCGATCCCAAAGGCTATCGCTCCCTCTTCGTTATGCAACTCGCGGCACTTCACTATCACCGGCCGGCGCTCGCCACCATCCTTGAGGGCGCGCAGAATAGCGGCGAGATCTTCCCCGAAGAAGACCTACTCGTGCGCTTGGAATCGGGCGACCTTGATGTTGCCTTCCTATATTCCACCGAGTCGCAGAGTCGAAAGCTTCCCGCATTGGAACTTCCCGGTGAAATCAATCTCGGGCACCCAGCTTTTGCGCGGCAGTATGGCCTCGCCGCCGTCACCGTGGATGGTCGTACGCTCCACGGCGCACCCATTGCTTACGCGCTTACGATACCTACGAATGCAGCCAACACTACTGGAGCAAGAGCATTCGCACGCTACGTCCTGTCGGGCGCCGGGAAAACCGCCTTGCAGCGATCGGGCCTGCTCTTTATCACACCGCTCATCGTTGGTGATCGCGCGGCCGCAACGTCCGCCTTCAAATAAGAAAGCCATCCGAATTCCCGGATGGCTTTCTTACCGCTCCTGAGCGTTCTAGAAACAGCTAGGGGTTGGTCGGCGTTTGCGGATCTCCGGCAAACGGTTCAAAGAACCCGAACGCGTAATTGCGCGCGATTACCGAGCCCAGTCCGGTGACGAAGTTGTATCCGCGATGGGACGGATAGCCGTTGTTGCCGGGAATGTTTGTACGGT
>JALYIF010000477.1 GCA_030775925.1 Vulcanimicrobiota bacterium
GCGATGCTGGGCGAAGAGCGCTCGATCGTTTCGAACATTCCGGGCACAACGCGCGATGCCATCGATACAGTCTTTCAATTTCACGAGCATAAAATTCGCTTGATCGACACCGCCGGCGTGCGTAAGAAACCATCGGCGCACGGTGCGATTGAATACTATTCCGCGCTGCGCTCCTTACATGCTATCGCGCGCTGCGATATTGCAGTCTTATTGATCGACTCGATGAAGGGCGTGCTCAATCAGGACCGGCGTTTAGCCGGCATGATCTTGGAAGAACGTAAGGGCATGGTGGTGTGCTCGAATAAGTGGGATCTGGCGCGCGAGCAAGGTGAGTACAGCCAATCCGAACTCACCAACGTGATTCACGATCAACTGCCATTTGCGCGGTACGTGCCCGTGACGTTTTTGTCGGCACTCACGCAGCGCCGGCTCAACAGCCTCATGCCGATTGTGATGAAGGTTGCGGCGAATTTGGACCGGCACGTGCCGACGGCCAAGCTCAATTCCATTATTCGCGACGCGGTGCTCGCGCATCCGGCGCCCGCGCCGCGCGGCAAGGTGCTCAAGATTTTCTACTGCTCGCAACCGGCCTCGCACCCGCCGCTCTTCGTCTTCCATTGCAACGACCCTGAAATTGTGCAACCGTCCTACCGGCGTTTTCTGGAAAACATTATCCGTCAAAACTTCGATTTCGAAGGCGTACCGCTGGGGATGGAGTTCCGGGCGCGCAAGCAATCCGAGGAATACGATCGGTGAGCCTTTTGCTCGCCACGACTGCCGTCGTCGTCGCCTTCTTTTTTGGCTCGATTCCGTTCGGCTACATCATCGGGCGGGTGTTCTATGGAATGGATATTCGGACTAAAGGCAGCGGCAATATCGGCGCTGCGAACGCGCTGCGCACCATGGGTAAGGCCGGCGCAATTGGCGTGCTGCTTTTCGATGCGCTCAAAGGGTTCATACCAGTTGTACTATGCAAGGCTCTCGGAGCCGAACCGGCCGTAATCGCGGTGGTCGCCGCGGCGGCAGTGCTTGGGCACTGCTTCTCGCCCTGGCTCGGATGGCACGGCGGCAAAGGCGTGGCCACCTCGATTGGTGCGATCATCGGCCTTTCGTGGCCGGCCGGCCTCGTATGCATTGGCGGCTGGGTGGCCGGAGCGGCGATCACGGCCTTTTCCTCAGTCGGCTCCATCGTTTTGAACCTGGCAGCGCCAATTGCGCTTTGGTACCTCACGCGAGAACCGGCCTATGCGGCCTATGGCGCCTTCGCAGCGCTCCTCATTATATATACGCACCGGGAGAACATCGCGCGCATCCGGGCCGGACACGAGAATGCCATCGGCTTATTTCGGCCCTGGCGGCGGCCCAACGAGGGCAACTGACCCGAGGCTCCGTATTGGGCGGGGTTATGATTTCTTCGAACGATTTCCGCAATGGCGTGACCATCCTGATTGAGGGTAATCTGTGGACCGTCATTGAGTTTCTCCACGTGAAGCCGGGCAAGGGATCGGCCTTCGTCCGTACGCGCCTTAAGAACGTAAAGACCGGATCCACCGTCGAGCGGACATTCCGGGCCGGCGAAAAGCTGGAACGCGCGACGGTCGACAACCGCCAAATGGCCATGCTCTATAACGATGGCGACGGCTACCATTTCATGGATCAAGAATCGTTTGAGAACTTCACCCTGCAGCGCGAACTCATCGGCGAGCCGGCCGACTTCCTCAAAGATGGGATGCTGGTCGACGTGCAGATGCACGAGGGTATTCCCATCGGGATCGATCTGCCGGCGCACGTTGAACTGCGGGTAGCCGAAACCGACCCCGGCTTCAAAGGCGACACGGCGCAAGGCACGACAAAGCAGGCGAAGCTCGAAACCGGCGCCACCGTGAACGTCCCGCTCTTCGTGAACGTCGATGACCTGATTCGGATCGACACACGGGACCGCCGCTACATCGGCCGCGCCCAAGGCTAACCCCACCCTCACCGTGTCACCCTGAGCCGCACTCTGTCACCCTGACTTGTCGAAGGGTGGTACTTGTCACCCCGAGCTTAGCCTGCGGTGAGCTTGTCGAACCGTCGAAGGGCGGAACGGCGCGTCAGCTTCAAGGTTCTGCGCACAAACGCCGAAGTAGATAGAAACGAGGCGTGCTGCTTTGAGCACCGCCTTCTATCGTTTTCTTGCGAGGATCGTGCATGTTTAAGAATCGCCGCGTCCGGACGTTTGCTATCGCGATGGCCCTGTCGGGCATCGCCAGTCTGATCGGCTTCGTGCTCTACACCCGGCCTCTCGCGACCTTAACCTTCGCAAATCGCGTTGAAGATTACGTGCTGATCAACAACGCGGTCACGTATTTGAATGGCACTTCGGACACGCAGAAGACCGACTACTTTGAAAAACTTCATATCAAAGCCATCAATATTCAAGAAATAAATCCAAATCTGAAGCTCATCAAACTCGACGAAGTTTCATATGCCGGCGATGCAAAGATCGGGCTTCCCCCATTTCCATATCCTCGCGGTATTTACGAGGTTGTACTCGAAAAACTTCACAAGGCTGGCGCTAAGGTTGTTGCTTTCGACGTCGACTTTGTTGAGAATGCCGTCGATAAATCGCAAGATGCTAAATTCGCGCAAGGCATGCGTTCCATGCCTACTGTGCTTCCGTTTCTCCTGAATACGAGCAAAAACGGCTTACTAGGAAAAGAGAACACGGCGTCTGATTTGGCGCCGTATACCGCCGCGCAGGGCTATACGACGGTTGACAACCCAGGCGGCCTGCTAATGGGACAGCCGTACACGGTTGACACGGACCGGAACGAGCACTACCTTTCCCTGGTCGGTGCTACCATGCAACAGTATACCGGTAAAAAAATTAGCCGCACAAACGGAAGTGACTACGGCAACTTTGGCTCGACGAAAGTCCCACTGTTCGAGCAAGGACTGCTATTACTGCTGCCGTTCACCGATTTGCCAACTCAAGATATCACGCGACGCATTGGATCCGAACAAACCACGATTCCGTTCGTTGAGACGAAGTCGTTTATTGACGCATATACAGACAGTCTCGATGTTATGAAAACATTCGCGAAGGGCAACGTTATCGTTATCGGTCCGACTGCCCAAGGC
>JALYIF010000478.1 GCA_030775925.1 Vulcanimicrobiota bacterium
CTGCCAGCTTTGGCAGATTGGATCGCACGCGAATGCGAACCGGACGAAGTTCGTTTAAGCGTATAATTGCCGCGGGTTGCCCGAAATGCATGCGGGCTTGCCACTGCGCGGCACCGCGATCGGGCATCCAGTCAAGGTCGCTGTTAAGCATGATTTTCGTCGGGCGCCCTTGTGCGTCAACGTACCTGGCAACCAGGAGCCACCTCGCATAACCATCGGGATCAACGCCGAGCGGTCGCGATTCCAAAGTTAAGCGCGCGGCCGGATTCCCCACGTACACCGGTCCCGAAGGACGCGGCGATGGAACACTTACTGTGAGCGGCGCCGGTGTTGCATTCAGCTGGGCAAGAAACAGGGCAATCCAGTGGGCGATCATCGCTCCCCCTTCGATAAACTAAAGGGCGGCGCATCTCTGCGCCGCCCTAGGTGTTCCGAATACGTCTTAGATCTTGTAGTTTAAGAAAAATTCGAAACGGCGTGGATCGCCCGTCAGATTTTGGTAAATGTAGCCTGGTTGGCTAAATGGCGTTCCGGAGGTGGGTCCGTTAAAGGAGCCGCAGCCCGTTCCCGTATTAAAGCAGGGGATTGTTCCCGATGCATAATCGGACTGCTGGTCCGTTAAGTTGGTAACGCGAATGCCCACAACATAGTGCGGGTTGAGCTCTTTGAGCAGCGTAGCGTTTACTTTCCAATACGCCATTCCGCGCCGCTCGGGAGCCATGACCGGATTGACCCGCGCTCCGCTCGGGAGGGTGGTCGCAGATGTCGAGGTGCAGCCGATATTTTGCATGTATTCATTTATGGGCACTGCATGCTTAAGGTCGACGCACCCGCCGGTGTTGTAAAAGTTCCCGAACGTGTAATATAAATCGGGGATGACGTGTGTGCCATGCGAATGGATGTCAGCCACGAGTGTAGCTGAGAATGGCGCAACGTAGGGACTGCGAACGAACTGGTTGTTTTGGCGGAAATAATCCGCAATGGGAAAGTTGATGAACGAGGTTTGCCCGAAGAAACTCACCTGCGACCAGTAGTTGTTGAGTGATCCGGAGAGCCACCAGGACGCCCCGGTATCGCGTTTGTCGGTGTGGCTCACGCCCAACTCAACCCCGAACGAGCGTATTTTCAGATCGTTCGTAACTTGCGGATCGCCAGCTTTTGGAGCGCCTCCGGGGGTGATGGTATATGGTGTGTAATTTGCCAAGTAGTTGTTGCTGAACCGGTAGTATGGCCCGACTTTCAGCGACGTATTGGCATCGATCTGATGTTCCAACTGAAAGTCGAACGAAGTGTTAATCGGCGGTTGGAAGGTGCTCGGCGGAGCGTTCTTTGGAATGTAAAATGGGTTGTACCGTGTGGAACCATAGCGATAGACAAATTCGGTTCCGATAAATTGCGCCGTTGTGCTGTACGAATAGCGGATAACGTTATTTGAGTTGATACGATACGTCCCAAGGAATGAGGGCGCCAGAAAACCGATGCTCTTGACTCCACCGGGAACGCCGTTTGGCTGGCGCGGTGTGACGATTTCCGGATTGGCCGGGATCGAATAATAGATGCGTTGATATCGTAGACCTGGCTCGAACGTAAACTTGCCGCGGTTCACACTTGCCTGCGCATAAATAAACGGGACGTGCACTGGAATATCGGTAAGGGAACTCAGTTGCGTCGACGTGGCCGTTGCATTGAAGTTGTTCAAAGTGCGGACATCGCGCTTTTGGTTGTCGTACTCTTGGCCGGCGCCCGCCTTAAAGGTCAGGTTTTCATTTGGTGTGGACGTATAGTCCAGCGACAGATAGTAATCGTTTCCGTAGCGGCTCTGGTAATAATCGCCCAAATCTTGGGTGCATTGCGTTCCCGCGCCATCGGTAGGTAGAGGGGTGCCCGCCGCGTAGGGGTAGGCAGGACACGTTGCGCTCACGATGGTGCCGGGGCTGCCGGGACCGGTGCCGCACGGATCGCTCGGCGCGGAACAATTGTATTGCGTCTGATTCGGGTCGGTGAGTTTTTGATCGAAAATATACTGATTGAAATTTTCGGCTAGGCGGAGCGCAAAGCTCGAATGGTCGTTGATGATGTGGTTCCATTGCACTTTGCCGATGGCCGAATAATGACCCAGGTAATTTCCAGACCCATTCGCCAAGGCCCCAAAGTAAAGGCCTTCGGGGCAAAACGCTCCGTTGGGGGCGGTGCCTCCAACGCCACCGCTCGAGCTGCTACCGCGGAGCATTCGCGGTGCCTGAAAACAAACCGTAGTTGACCTGGTCGCTAAAGAGGCTGTTTTGATAGAGAAATTGGAAGTCGTTGCGCGCATTGGGCTTATAGTGAATGTTTGCAATCACGTCGCGCGAGGCAATGAATCCGGGATTGCCGGAACTGATGCCAACCTGTTGGAGAT
>JALYIF010000479.1 GCA_030775925.1 Vulcanimicrobiota bacterium
GTGTAGCCATTGTTGCTGAGGATGGTATTCACGAGATTTTTTCCGATGTCGTGCACGTCACCAAAGACTGTGGCAAGCACGACTTTCCCTTTGCTCGAGCCTTCTTTCTTCTCCAAGAATTGCTCCAGATGGGCAACGGCTTTTTTCATCACCTCGGCGGATTGCAGCACAAAGGGCAAGATCAACTCACCCGCACCAAAGCGGTCTCCAACATCTTTCATGGCGGGTAACAGTACGTTATTAAGAACATCGACGGGGTTGTGCTTTTGCAACGCCTCATCAATTTTGGCCTCAATACCGTCTTTTCGCCGGCGCAAAATTGCGTTGTGAATGCGGGTCTCCACGGGGTCACCCGAGTCATCATCTGCAACCTGACCGGCCGCGCCACCTTCAACTTTTTTCGCTTCCCAGTGCTCGATAACGCGTTGGAGGGCATCCGCGCGCCGGTTGAACACCAGATCGTCGCAAAGCTCTCGTTCGGTTGCGTCAATCTCGGTGTAGGGTTGAATTTCTTTCGCGTGGACGAGTGCCATGTCCAAACCGGCTTCAACGCAGTGGTGCAAAAACACAGAATTTAATGCCGCACGCGCATGGGGCTTCAAGCCGAATGATACGTTCGAAACGCCAAGCGAGGTCAAAACACCGGGCATCTGCGTCTTGATGAGGCGAATGCCCGCCAACGTCTCAACCGCGGAGTCGATATACTCTGCATCGCCGGTCGCGAGCGTAAACGTGAGGTCATCAAAGATAAGCGCACCCGGCGGCAAGCCGTACTCATTCACGCAAATGTCATAGAGACGCTGAGCAACTTCTAGTTTTCGTTGCGCGGTTTTTGCCATGCCGGCTTCATCGATCGTCAAAGCCACGACGGCAGCCCCGCTCTGCATCACCATCGGCATGATCGAGTCGACTTTGGTACGGCCGTTTTCAAGATGGATGGAGTTCACGATCGCGCGGCCCGCATACATCTTCAGTGCCGCCTCAAGAACCTTTGGCTCCGTCGAGTCAATCATGAGCGGTGCCTCGGTGGACTGCGCGAGCTTCTTCACCAGCGTGCGCATCTGCTCGTCTTCATCGACCCGCTCGGTAAGCGCGCAGCAAATATCGAGCATGTGCGCGCCGCCTTCGACCTGTTCGCGAGCCACAAGCATGATGTCGTCGTAGTTGTCCTCAAGCAGCAATCGCTTGATCTTGCGGGAGCCCTGAGCATTGATGCGTTCGCCCACGATCAAGGGACGCGGCTCTTGCTCTAACGCGAATGCCGTCATTGCAGAAGAGGCAAACTGGTGCGGCTGCGCCTGCGGTGTGCGCGGCTTAAGCCCTTCGATTGCACGCGCAAAAGCGGTGATGTGCGCAGGTGTGGTGCCGCAGCAACCGCCGATGATATTCACGCCGAAATTTTTAACGAACGCACCGAGCTCCGCCGCCATTTCCTCGGGCAGCTCGGGGTAGATCGTCTCACCTTTCGGGCCCATAAGCGGCAAACCGGCATTTGGAATAACGCTGACGTACTTCGAGGAATTTTCGCACAGGAAACGGATCGGTTCGCGCATGTGCGTCGGTCCAGTGGAACAATTCAAACCGATCACATCGATCGGTAACGCTTCCAGCGTTGCGCGCACGGCACTGATATCGGTACCGAGTAGCATGCGACCGGTAACATCAAGTGTCGCCTGAGCTTGAATTGGAACGCGCCGCACGCCGTTTGCGAATTCGCGCATGATGCCGGCGATTGCCGCCTTCATTTCCAGTAAATCTTGGCTCGTTTCCAGGAGCAGCAAATCAACGCCGCCTTCAATCAGGTAGCGCGCTTGTTCGCCATAGATCTCCAGCAATTCATCGAACGTAATTTTTGAGAGGGCCGGATCGGAAGACGAAATCAACATTCCAGTGGGTCCGAGCGACCCAGCGACAAAGCGAGGACGGCTCGCCGTTTGATATTTGTCGGCGGCGCGGCGCGCGAGTCGGGCCGAGTCGCGGTTGATCTCTTGCGTGTATTGGCCTAAGCCGTACTCATCGAGCTTCAGACGCGACGCGGTAAAGCTATCGGTTTCCACAACATCTGCGCCGGCTTCAAAATATGATTCGTGAATCTGCTGGATGAGCTCGGGCCGATGCAGAACAATCGCCTCGTTGCAACCATGAAAAGCCTTGCCGCCGAAATCTTCGTCGGCCAGCTCGAGGTCCATAAGTTGGGTGCCCATGGCGCCGTCGAAGAGCAACACGCGATCGCGCAACTGCTCGATAAACGTTGACATTATGAGACCGTGTTCTTGTTTTACCCGAGTATTGCCCGCTGCGCGCGGAGCTCACCAACCACTCGGCCGGAGCGATTGATCAGTTGCGGCTGCAGAAAAGGTCGCAATTGCGTGAGAGCCGCAGGGTTCAAAAGTTGCAAGTGGTCCAGGAGTGCGGTTGAGGCTGGGGCAACGGCGCGCTTGCTGCCGTCTAGCACTTTGAGTGCGAGCCCGAAGCCTGCTTCAAGGGCAGCCACGCCATGAACGCCCTCCGCACCGGCTTTACAGGCAATGGAGCCTCCTGAAGCATCCATTAAGGTTGCGTCAAATTCGCCCGTACCCGACACATACCAGGGATATGAAATCATCGCATCTCGCACCATAGCCAAAGCGTGAGCGTCCTTCGGCTCTACATTGGTCAGGGTTGCAAAGCGAAAAAATGCCTGCGCCGCATGATGTAAAGACGTTGCAAAGACGGGAATTCCGCAGCCGTCAACGCCCAGCGGAAAGGTCGAGGGATCATCTCCGGTCACGCGAGCGCAAAACTTTAAGACTTCTTGCTGGGCTGTGTTATGCAGATCCATATAGGTCGTGGTATCTGATCCCAAGAGCAGGCAGAGTGCCAAAATGCCGGCGTGTTTGCCGGAACAATTATTGTGCAGCGCCGTAAAGGGTTGCCCGGCTCGCTCGAGAGCAATCGCCGCCGTCGAGTTATAGGGCGCATGGGCACCACATTGCAGCGCGCTCTGCGGCAACCCAATCTTGCGCAAAATTGAGGCGACGCCTTCGACATGAAATGGCTCACCGCTATGCGATGCCGCCATTAATGCGATTTCATGTTGCTCGAGACCAAAGCGCTGTTGCGCGCCGTATTTTATGACGGCGGCCGCAATAAACGGTTTAGCTGCAGAGCGCAAATAGACCGGCGTTTCGATGTCGCCCATTGCGAGTACGACCTCGCCCTGGCGATCCACGGCGCATGCAGCGACCTCGTGAACTGATTCCACGAGACCGCCGCGCGTCACTTCGATGAATGGTTTTCCGGTTAGCTGGCTCAACGGTAAGGCCGTCCTGCTATGCGAGTGTGGCCTCGATGACGTTTGCTTCTTGTTCAGAGA
>JALYIF010000480.1 GCA_030775925.1 Vulcanimicrobiota bacterium
ATATTGAACGAGCGCCAGCAATCGATCGGACACACCGAATAGGCCAACCGACGCGAAGAGTGGCAGCACGACCCGGTCTAATAGATTCTTGTGTGTGGGGCGTAGCATCTGAAAGGACCAGCTAAGAAGGACGCCCACGGTCCACAGCGCCCCGATCCAAAGGCTGAGATAGCTCTCTTCCCCAGCGTCATGACCGCCTCTGCCAGTAGAAGAAGCGTGCAAATAGTAGGCGTTGTTGATCTCAATGGCATGGCCTTGTAGGAGTGCGTTGCATTGACTGTGGCTGAAGCTGCCGATCTGCAGTAGCGAATGGATGAAGTGTTCCAGCGCGCTTCATTCCTTACTTGCGGCGCAATCGAAGGAGCCGTTGAGTCCAACTGTCTATTAGCTATGCATGTACGCGCGTCGCGGCTTCGAATGCCTCTTATTTGTAACCTTAGTTGGGGCCAGATGCACGCGCATCAAAATAGTCTCAGCAGCTTTGGCGGTTGCTAAATGTCGTCGCTAATTGCGCGGGTCGTCCGCGGTGTCAAAAACGACTTCAAGTCCGCGCGAAAATTGAACACGCCGTGGTGGGGCTGGTTGGGGTTTCTCGTGGCTGGTGGTTTGGCAGCCTGGGTATCTATAGATGGGGGATACGCGAGTGCTGGCAGGATGACCCTGTTTGCCCTTCTCGCGCTAGGATACGCGGTCTTTGTCAAGTGGACGCTGAGGCGCTATGCTTGGTTTTGGATCGCAATGGTTATACTTACTGCGCTCCAAGTACCTTTGATCGCGTTCTTCGCGCGCACAACTGCGCAATACTCGGGTCCGAGTATCTTCGTCGGTCTACTAGGAGGTATTGACTACGTAGTAATGCTCGTGATTTTGAATGTCCTCGAGCAGTTTCTCAAGAAGCCCAAGCTGGAAAAGAACCGTTGATACTGCAAGTCGCTAGCGATTAAGCTGCGCCATCTTCGATGCCGTTTTCTCCGCGTTGGGATATCGGACTTATAGAGGGCAACTCAGCATTTTCGGGGCCGACTTATGGGCGTGGCGAAAATGCTCCGGTATTAGGTATGGCGCCCGTGGATTTTGAGTGTGCTTCCTGCTCCACTTAGAAATAGCAGTTCCGGCTTCGCCGTCCAGTACAGCGTTCATTGTCTGCAAATTAGCCTCGCAATCCGTCGCCTTTACCTGCGGCCCGTCGATGATTGAAAATGAACGGCGCGCCCGTAAGCCCTGGCTGAAAGAGACTGATTTCGGGGGAGTTTCTGCCCTGAGAGTGAATTGCAAAAAATGAATTGTCGGGAGTCTACGCGCTGGCTTTCAGCTATCGCGGTGTTTCTTTTTGCGACGCTTCCGCTGGCGGCGAGCGCGCAAGAACCCAAACTTATCCAGTTCGGCGCTACGCCCGCCGACGACGACAGCGTCCGCGTAGAACTGCGCTTCGATGCACCTGCGCCCTCCTATCAAATCATCCACACAATGCGTAACGACGTGAAAATCGTGTTATATGGTGTCGAGCGGGCGCCGCAGCTGCCTGTGACCTTCGGCGGAAGCGGCGAAGTGCGCTCGGGTAGCATTCGTCCATTCGCACACCAAGGCATCGTCGTAGAACTTCAACTGCTCAACGATGTGAGGCCGCGCGTCGAGGTCAATGGCCACGAACTCATCGTGCATATTCCGGGGCCGAGTGGAGATCACGAAGCAGAATTCGCGCTGACGGGCACGCGCCGCACTGAGGGCCAGGTGATAATACCGCTTTCCTTTGCTGACGCCAGTGAAATCGCCGGCTTGATTAAAGCCGGTGCCCAAGTCCCGTCAGTCGACCAGTTTTCGGCAACCTCACCTTTCGCCGCGCGCACCGTGCCTTCAACTGAATCGGGCAATGGCTCCGCTGCCCTGGGAAGCACCCCAAGTTACGTGACCCTGCCGACATTGGCGCTCATTCCAAAAGATACGGCGCAAGGGGTCGTCATTAACGATCACGTCAGCATTGATCGGCGCCTCAACGCGGTGATTTTGCGTGGCATGCCCAGTGAAATTGCACAATACGAGCGTTTGATCAAACTCGTCGACACGCCGCGGCGCACGGTACTTCTCGAAACCCAGATCGTCGAACTGACCGAAACCGCGCAACGCGATCTCGGCATCAACTTCTCGCCAAACGGATCGTTAGCGTCTGCGACGTTCCAGAGCAAGACCGGGGAAATTGCAACCGGATCCCTCACTCTCAACGCGCGGATTCAGGCGTTGAGCGAGAGTGGTCAAGCGAAGATCCTTGCTCAGCCGCGTATCGTCGCAGTGGACAACCGTATGGCGGCGATCCTATCAGGCGAAGCGGTCCCCATCTTTACGCAGGTCCTGGTCCCCTCTGGCGGCACGACCATTCTGCAGCAGCAACTGCAATACATCAATGTGGGCGTTAGTCTGGAGATATTGCCGCGTATTGCAACAAACGGTCTGGTAACAGCTCAAATCTTTTCCGAAGTCTCGAGCATTATCGACTACGTGCAAACCGCGCCGCGCATCGCCGTGCGTCAAGAACTTACGGTGGTGAATGTTCCGGACGGACAATCCGCGCTGATCGGCGGTTTACTGCAAGACCAAGAGATCCGCACGATGGGCAAGATTCCAGGACTCGGCGATATCCCACTACTGGGCGGGCTCTTCAAGAGCGCCAATTCGACACATCAGAAAACCAATCTCTATATCGTCATTACACCGCATATCCTGACGAAGTTACCATCCGGCGCCATCCCTGATCATTAGGCACATTCGCTACTGCAATCAAAGAAATGAGAATACTTTGAATACTCTACGCATGACCGGAATAAAAATGACAGTAGCCTTCCTGGCCTCGCTGCTCGCCGTCGCCTCTGCGGTGGGACAGAGCCAGGCTGCAAAACAAGTGCAGCTTCGCATTGTCAACAACGGCACCACACCGGTAACGTTCCACGTCTGCACGGTTCTCGATAAAAGCTATCCTTGGGCCCCCGCACTCCCTTGCCCGAAACCCCCAATGGGAGACACGTCCCTCTCAGCTGGAGGCGCACGCCGTTTTTATACAGGTAACCCGATCAAGGTTGTCATGGCCGTCAACAGCAAAGTGCTAACCTTCCTTGCGTTCAACCCTTCTGTCGGCAAGCCGTATTTGAAAGTAGATACCGACACGGTGCACATGGTCGAGGGTGAGCTGCAAGTGCGTCATCCCAGCGGAATTGCGATCCGGTTCCATCGCGAAGGGGACACGGCTTATAAGGTCATGACGATCGAGATTCTGAAAAATTAGCCGCTGCCTTAAAGCGTTTTGAAACGCACTCGTAACTGCAACTGCGCATGCACGGCCGTGCATTCAACTCCTGTACTTGGAGGACCTATGCTAGCTATTATTCGCCAATTTGCGATGATGAGCATCATCGCGCTGCTG
>JALYIF010000481.1 GCA_030775925.1 Vulcanimicrobiota bacterium
GCTTGAGGTTGGTCCGGGAATTGTCAGGCCATAATTTTTGGTTGCCGCTCCGGCATAGAATTCAAAAGTCTCGACAATTGCGCCGATCTCGCCCTTTGCCGTTCCCAGCGGTTTGCCGTTGTCGCGCACTTCCAACAGTGCAAGCTCGCTTGCACGCTCGGAAATCAACTGCGCCATTTTCAACAAAATTTTCGCGCGCCGGGAGGCCGGCATGCTCGCCCATTTTCCGCTGTCGAACGCGGCTCGTGCTGCGCTTACCGCGCGGTCAACGTCGGCTGCCGACGCACTCGCGACTTCGGCTAGCGGACGGCCGGTCGCCGGATTTTCATTCACGTAGGACTCGCCGGTCGATGCATCGCTCCACTGACCACCGATAAGGAGTTGGGTTTTCGCCGGAGAGAGAGTCGTGCTCATAGGTGGTCTTTTTAGATACTTTCAACGATCGTTGCGATGCCCTGCCCCACTCCGATGCACATGGTAGCCAGGCCATAGCGGCCGTTGCGGCGTTTGAGTTCGTGCACGAGGGTGGTGAGCAGCCGCGCCCCGCTGGCACCCAACGGGTGTCCGAGCGCAATAGCACCACCATTAGGATTCGCTTTGGCCGGGTCAATCTCCAGGTCGCGCATCGATGCAATTGACTGGGAGGCAAAAGCCTCGTTTATTTCGACCACATCGATGTCGGCCATCCGCAGGCCCGCCCGCTCGAGCGCTTTGCGCGAGGCCGGAATGGGACCCAGGCCCATGACGCTGGGATCGAGGCCTGCGACACCGGAACTCACGATCCGGGCCATAGGCCTCAGGCCTAATCCTTGCGCCGCCTGTGCCTCGCAGAGTAAGAGAGCCGAGGCACCATCGTTGATGCCGGATGAATTTCCAGCCGTTACCGTGCCCCCGGCTGCAAATGCGGCTTTGAGTTTGCTTAAGTCTTGCAGTGTCGTATTCGGACGCGGGTGTTCGTCCGCAAGCACCTGTCCGACGGCGACGAGTTCGGCATGAAAGTCTCCCCGTTCAACCGCGGCTTTGGTTTTTTGCTGCGATGCGAATGCGAATTGATCTTGCTCCTCGCGCGTGATGCCATAGTGCTGAGCTACGCGTTCGGCCGTTTGGCCCAGCGTAATCGTATATTCTGCGGGCATTTTCGGATTGACCATGCGCCATCCAAGGGTGGTATCGAATATTTCCGGGGCGCGCGCAAAAGCTTTTTCGCTTTTTAGTTGCACGAACGGGGCACGCGTCATCGACTCCACGCCCCCGGCAATCATCATGTCGCCATCACCCCACGCAATCGCGTGAGCAGCGGAGTTTACCGCTTGCAAGCTGCTGCCGCACAGGCGATTCACCGTCGCTCCCGACACCTCAATAGGTAAGCCGGCGAGCAGCGCCGCCATGCGTGCAACGTTGCGGTTGTCTTCACCACTTTGGTTGGCTGCGCCCAGGAAGACGTCTTCAATCTGCTCCGGATCGACGCCGGTGCGCTCGACCAGCGCACGCAGTACGATCGCCGCAAGATCGTCGGGGCGCACACCGGACAACACACCTCCGTACCTGCCGATCGGCGTGCGCACGGCATCAACGATCACCACTTCGCGAACCCGGCTAGCCAAGATAACTTGCTTTCGCAAGGGGCGATTCCGCATCATCGCTTTCTTCTTGGGCATCCAGCACCCAAAGCGCGCGCGCCGGGCCATATTGATGGCCTTCGGCGTTGGCTAAATCGACTAAGATGCGCGCAACGCGAGCCCCGCCGATTTCCCGGCCCCAAGCGATCGGGCCCAGCGGGTAGTTGGTTCCCAACCGCATTGCAACGTCGATGTCGTCTGCCGTTGCAACTTCTTCTTGCACCGCGTAAACGGCTTCGTTGACAATTGAGGCAATGGCACGTCCCAGAAATAAGCCGGGCGAATCAGCGACGAGAGTGACATGCTTTTGCAACGCGGCAAACAGTTCTTCTGCTAGGCCAAGCGCATCGTCGCTCATCAGTTCCAAATCAACGATTTCGACGATCTGTTGAGAATCAAACGAGCCGACAATCCCGTACCCGACAAAGCGCTCGGGATGCGCAAACTTGCGGTTGTACTTGCTCAGCGGCGTTGCGTACGCGTCAGCATAGATGACGGTGTCAGCCGGAAGCGCACGATCCAGTTGCGCCAGCATCTCCCCGCGGTCGGAAGTGCCGTCTCCGATATCAAACAAAATGGTTGTCTCCTCGCTCACCTCATCGAGTTGATCGTCCATCGCGACATGCAGAACATGCGCGTAGTGTTGTGAAAGCAACTCGACAATCTGGTCCGCAAGATCACCGTAACCAAGCACGGTAATAACTTCGTCTTCGTTAAATGGTGGCGCAGTGGGCGCTTGGGGCACGGCCTTCTTTGCCGCACGTCCATTTGGATAGGCATAAAAGCCCGCGCTGGTCTTGCGCCCCAGCTTGCCCTCGCCGACCATGCGAACCTGCGTTGCGACGGGCGCGAGACGCTCTTCGCCCGTGCGTTCGTAAACCGACTGCGTGGTTGCAAGGTTGATATCGAGGCCAATAAGATCCATCAGTTCAAACGGCCCCATGGCAAATCCGGCACCGCGCGCGAGCGCATCCAAATCTTCTGCGGGGGCGATGCCGTTTTCGAGTGCGTGCAAGGCTTGAAGATAGTAGGGCCGGGCAACCCGGTTCACGATGAATCCGGGTGTATCAGCTGCTTCAACGGCCGTCTTCCCAAGCGATTCCACAAATGCGTGCGCAACCGCCAATACGGCCGGATCGGTTGCATCGGTGCGAACAATCTCTACGAGTCGCATGATGGTTGCGGGATTGAAGAAATGAAGTCCAAGGAAGCGACCGGGAACGTTCATCCCGTGCGCAATTTGCGAAACGCTGAGCGATGAAGTGTTGGTGGCAAGAATCACTTCGGGCCCCACGGCTCGTTCGAGGTCAGTAAACAAGCGACGCTTCAACTCGAGGTCCTCGGAGATCGCCTCGATGACGACGTCTACACTCTGGAGTTGTGCAATGGATGCCGCCATCGTTATGCGTCCAAGGGCGTCTTGCGCAGCGAGGCGCTCTGCATCGTTGCGCATCCGCTCCTGCGCCCGATCCCGCATCTCGGAGTCGACTTCCAGGAGAATCACATCAAAGTTGCTCCGCGCCACCGCTAGCGCAATTCCCGCGCCCATCGTACCGGCGCCCACAACGGCCACTCGTTTCATGAAACGCCTATTCGCCTGCGGGCCGGAAAAGACTCGCCGTCGTACTGCACCCTTCCATGGATATCCCAAAATGGCGCGTTACCGCATCTGCTTATGTCGTGAATACCCCGTTCTTGCGCCTCCGAAAGGATGCCATTGAACTACCCGACGGCACGCTCATCGACGACTACTACGTGCGGGAAGGCAGCGGATTTAGCGTCATCTTTGCGCTCACGCCCGAACGCGAGGTGGTTCTCGTACGCCAATTCAAATATGGCATCGGCAAGATCATGCTCGAACTGCCCGCGGGCTTCGTTGACGAAGGCGAGGATCCGCGCGACACGGCCATTCGTGAGCTCGCCGAAGAGACCGGGTATGTCGCCCAGAGCATCGAGTTCGTGCGCTCGTTCGTGGCCGAGCCCTCCAACTCGCAAACGCACATGCATCTGTATGTGGCGCGCGGTGCACGCAAAGAAACGCATCAAAATCTCGACATTACCGAAGCCATTGAGGTCGAACTGTGCACCCTGGAAGAACTCCGCGCCTTGGTCGCAAACGGCAAGATCGATGCCATGGCACAGGTGGCGGCCATCTACTACGCTCTCGAGAACTGCCGGCTCTAGCAGGTTGCTGAAAAAGTCGCGTGCGGCTATCGTGGCTCGATTTTCCGGCGGGGTGCGAGAGCCGTGCGGGGCTTTTTTTCAGCAACCTGCTACAGGCCGGGCACCAGTTGGAAACCGCAACTCGAAGCAGACTCCTGGAGTTACCCGACCGTACGGCGCCGCTCGAATCGCCGTTTTATAGAAAGTTGATTACATGAATCGTTCCATCTTAGCATCAACCATTTGCGCACTGGCTCTGTGTTTGCCGCTCGCGAGCCAAGCAAGCGGCGAAAAGTGGCATGTCGATCCCGTCCATTCCTCCGCGGAATTTACCGCGACGCATTTGATGATATCGCATGTCCGCGGCACCATCCCCATTAAGGATGCTCAAATTACGATCCCGAGCGGCAGCGATATTCCATCGTCGGTCAGTGCCACACTCGATCCCAAGGGTGTTGATACGCACAACGGTATGCGCGATGACGATTTGCGTTCGGATCATTTTCTTAACATTGCGGCGGATCCCAAGATGTCATTTGAAAGCACAAAGATCACTACGACGGACGCAAAGCACTTTATCATCGCTGGAAATCTCACCATGCACGGCCAGACCCACCCGGTCTCGCTCGATGCACAAGTCATTGGCAAAGGGCCCGGCATGAAACACGAGCCGCGCATTGCCTTCACCGCTTCCGGTACCATCGATCGCTCGCAATGGGGCATGAACTACGGTAGCCCGGTCGTCGGTAATTCAATCACAATCAATCTCGAAATCGAAGCCGCTAAAGAATAAATGCGCAGCACGAACACCAGAATGCCGGCAATCTTTTTAGGGCACGGGAGTCCGATGAATGCCATCACGGACACGCCGTACAGCCGTGCATGGAAGGCGCTCGGTGAAGCATTGCCGCGCCCGCGTGCAATTCTGGTCGTTTCTGCGCACTGGTACATTCGTGAAACGGCGGTCACGGCCATGGAGCGCCCGCCGACGATCCATGACTTCGGCGGATTTCCGCCCGCGTTGCATGCGATCGAGTATCCTGCGCCGGGCGATCCGGAAGTGGCGCGCGAAATTGCACGCATGCTTGCGCCATTGCCTGTTTCCCTCGATACCGAGTGGGGACTGGATCATGGCGCATGGTCGCTGCTGCTGCACACGCATCCGGCGGCGGATATTCCCGTTCTGCAGCTCTCGATGGACGCAACCAAACCGCCGTCATTTCACTACGCGCTCGGTGAGCAGTTAGCGCAGCTACGCGACCAGGGCGTGCTTATTATCGGGAGTGGAAACATCGTTCACAACTTGCGAATGATGGGCGACATTCACGGCACGTATGATTGGGCCACGCGGTTCGATGACTACATTCGCACGGCACTCCAAACGGGGGATCGCGATGCGCTCATTTCCTATGCACGCCATCCCGACGCGCGTATGGCCGTGCCTACACCCGAGCACTATCTGCCGCTACTCTACATCGCGGCCCTGGCGCGCGCTGGTGAAGACCCGAATTTTATTATTGATGGAAGCGATCTTGCTTCAATATCCATGACCGCTTTCACCATTGGCGTCTGAGC
>JALYIF010000482.1 GCA_030775925.1 Vulcanimicrobiota bacterium
AATGCGAACGGTCTTCATACCGCGTGCGCGCAGAAGTTCGAGCGCCTGTTTGAGCGCTTGCGTTGCGACGCCCCGGCCTCGCGCCGAAGGGCGAACGGCGTAGCCGATGTGTCCGCCCATTTCCTCAGGTTCCGGCGCTACGGCATACCGTATTGTAATATGGCCAAGCAGCTTGCCGTGTTCAGTGATCCAGAATGTATCCATGGGCACAAGATTAGGTAAGGGTCCCTTAGCATCGCGCAAATCTTGAATGAGCGCCAGATACCGCGGAAAGTCAGTCCAAGCAGATTTCAAAAAACCGCGAAAAGGGTCGTACGGATCGCCGCGCCATTCCGCCAGCATTTCTGCAAAATCTGCCTGACGAGAAAGAGCCGGCCGCTCAAAGGCGATTAGCGGCGCTTCTGGCACAGCTCGATTAAGACACCGCCGGTGCTTTTGGGATGCAGGAAGGCAATCAAATTTCCGTGTGCGCCCGCACGCGGCGCCTCGTCGATTAAACGAACTCCCCGTGATTTGAGCCGGGCGAGTTCGGCTTCGAGGTCGGTTACGCGGTAGGCAGTATGATGCAACTTCGAGTCTGCATCACCGCGAAATTTTGCAATCGGTGAGTCCGTGGAGAGCGGTGAAAGCAATTCAATAATCGATTCGCCGGCCTCGAGTCCGATGGCCTCCACGCCCTGGTCGGCGATAACTTCACGGTAGATTTGGTTGAAGCCTAAAACGTTAATGTAGAGGTCAAGGGTTTGCTCGAGATCTTTGACGACAATTGCGATGTGATCGATCTTCACGCTACGACCTCGCGTGCCTGATGAACACCGAAGACGTCACGCAACACGTTGCACACCTCGCCAAGCGTGGCACCGGCATCAACGGCTTCAAGAAAGTACGGCATGAGGTTGTGGCCCGAGGTTGCGGCCGAGCGGATCCCCTCGAGATGTTTCTGCACGAGAGGCTGGTCACGCCCTGCGCGAAATGCGGTGACTCGTTTGACTTGCTCGACTTCAACCGCTGCATCCACGCGTTGCAGGGGGATCTTGACACCTTCGCCGCTTTCGGCAAAACGGTTGACGGCGACAACGACGGCTTCCCCGCGTTCGATGGCTTGCTGCGCCCGATAGGCGGAATCGGCAACACGGCCTTGCATCCAGCCACTTTCTATGGCGGCCACACTGCCACCGAGTTCGTCGACTTCGGCAATGAGCATCTGGGCACGGTCGATGAGTTCGTTGGTGAGAGATTCCACGTAATAAGATCCTGCGAGCGGATCGACCACGTCGGCAACCCCGCTTTCATAGCCGATAATTTGCTGCGTGCGAAGCGCGAGCTTGGCCGATTCGGCAGTGGGCAGCGCGAGCGCTTCGTCTTTACCGTTGGTGTGAAGTGACTGCGTCCCACCCAACACCGCTGCAAGCGCTTGGAGCGTTACCCGCACGACATTGTTTTCTGGTTCTTGCGCAGTCAGCGTTGAGCCACCGGTTTGGGTATGAAATCGTAGCATTTGCGAACGCGGGTCCTTGCAACCAAACTCATCGCGAGTAATATTCGCCCACAAAAACCGGGCTGCACGAAATTTTGCGATCTCTTCGAAGAAGTCGTTATGAGCGTTCCAAAAGAACGAAAGGCGTGGCGCAATGGCATCTAAGTCCAGGCCGGCCGCTTGCGCCGCGCGCAAGTACGCCTTTCCATTGGAGAGCGTAAACGCGATCTCTTCCAGCGCAGTGGAACCGGCCTCGCGAATATGGTACCCGGAGATGGAGATGGTGTTCCATTGCGGCACATGCTCGGCGCAATACGCCATGACGTCCGTCACTAAACGCATCGAGGGCGTCGGGGGATAGATATATGTGCCGCGGGCGACGTATTCTTTGAGAACATCGTTTTGAATTGTGCCGCCAAGTTTGTCAAATGGAATGCCACGGCGGCGCGCGACGGCAAGCACCATCGCTAGTATGATGGAAGCGGGAGCGTTGATGGTCATCGAGACGGTTACTTGATCTAAGGGAATGCCGTCAAATAACGTTTCCATATCCGCAACGCAATCGATCGCGACGCCCACTCTCCCAACCTCACCGCGCGATTGCAGCGCATCCGAATCATAGCCAAGCTGTGTGGGCAGATCGAACGCGACGGAGAGACCGGTCGTCCCGCGCTCCAGCAGGTAGCGGTAACGCGCATTTGATTCTGCAGCGGTTGCAAATCCAGCATATTGCCGCATCGTCCACAGGCGCCCGCGATACATATCCTTACGCACACCGCGCGCAAACGGAAACGCACCGGGCTGCCCTAGATCGTGGGCCGTCCCCTCGACGCGCTGGTAACTTTGTTGGAGGGGGATGCCGCTATCGTTTAACTCTCGGGCCATGTCGCTATGTGCCGGGCAGCCTGGACGGTCTCCTCTGCTAGTGCAGGGTAACCAGGGGTGATTGCGCTTCGATGGTCTGCCCTTGGGACGTGTGGACCTTGGAGACCGTGCCGTCTTTATGGGCGCGGATTTCGTTCATCATTTTCATGGCTTCGATGACGGCGATAACCTGGCCAGTTATCACGGCATCGCCATCTTTAACGCTCATCTCGACCACGACGCCGTGCATGGGTGAGCGCACATCGTTGCCCAATGGTTGAGCGGATTTTCGCGCGGTCTTTGCGCGCGGCGCAGGGGCGCGTCCGTGGGTTGGGGTGCCAGCAGTCGCGGATTGATCGAGAATGCGCACGCGATAGAGTTTGTCATTCACTTCAACACGGATGACTTCGCTTGCCGGTTTTGCATCGGCGGCTTCGTGGGCGACGCCGTTACTTGGCGCTGCGAACGTCTTGGCCGCAAACGGTTCGAGCGTTGCCGTGCCGTAGGTGCCGTCTTTCACTGGTTCGTGGTCGATCAATGCGCGTAAGAGCGCTAAGGTTGTGGGCACACCCTCGATGCGGTATTCATCGATTGCGCGGCGCAATCGCTCACGGGCTTGATCTCGTGTCGGCGCCCAGACGATGAGCTTTGAGATCATCGAGTCGTAGTCCGCCGAGATCGTGTACCCGGCGTAAGCCGCAGAATCGACGCGCACGCCAAGACCCGCGGGCTCGCGGTACTGTGTAATCGTCCCGGGCGCGGGGCGAAAGTTGTCGCCGGGATCTTCAGCGTTGACACGGCCTTCGATGGAATGCCCACGGAACGTCACGCCGGCCTGATCGTAACCCAAAGGTTCGCCGGCAGCGACGCGGATTTGTTCGCGCACTAAATCCAGCCCGGAGATCATCTCGCTCACCGTGTGCTCGACTTGGATGCGCGTGTTCATCTCAAGAAAATAGAATTCATCGCCTGCAACCAGGCATTCAATGGTGCCAACACTGTCATACCGGATGGCTCGCGCGGCTTTAAGCCCCGCATCACGCAACCCCGTCCGGACTTTGTCCGAGATCAGCGCGGGCGCTTCTTCCCATAACTTTTGATGACGCCGTTGCAGCGAGCAATCACGTTCTCCAACGTGTACGACGTTGCCGTGCTTGTCGGCCAAGATCTGCAACTCGACATGTTTGGGATTTTGAAGATATCGCTCAGCGTAAATGGTGCCGTTTTTGAAATAGGCGTTGGCTTCGCGCTGCGCAGTCGTAAATGCCGCTTCAATTTCGTCCAGCGTGTGCGCTACTTTGAGGCCTTTGCCGCCGCCGCCGCCGGAGGCTTTAAGTGCAAGGGGAAGGCCATACTGCGCGGCTGCGGCACGAGCGGCCTGCGCGTCGGCAATTGGTTGCGTGCCGCCCGGAACCACCGGTACGCCCGCTTTTACCATCGCTTGGCGAGCTCGCACTTTATCGCCCATCGCATCGATCGCATCGGGATGCGGTCCAATCCAAACAAGTCCCACCGCTTCCACGCTGCGCGCGAATCCAGCATTCTCGGCTAGAAATCCGTACCCGGGGTGGATCGCTTGCGCGCCTGAACGCTGCGCAATTTCAAGCAATTTGTCACCATTGAGGTAGCTCTGCGACGGCGCCGCGGGCCCCAGCAGAAATGCCTCATCGGCCGCGCTGACGTGCAATGAATCGCGATCGGGTTCAGAGTAGACCGCGACGGTGGCGATCCCCATCTCTTTTGCGGTGCGAATAACGCGCAGCGCAATTTCACCGCGATTTGCAATGAGGATCTTAGAAAACATGCGTGCCGCCGTTAGCGAGCGCTCGAACATCATCGCGATCGAGATCGGGCTGACGC
>JALYIF010000483.1 GCA_030775925.1 Vulcanimicrobiota bacterium
GACCAGCACGGAACGGCCGTGGTGATTTTGGCGGCGCTTATTAACGCCGCGCAGGTCGTTGGAAAACGCATGGAAGATTTGACGGTGGTTGTTGCCGGCAGCGGGGCTGCCGGTACTGCTACCATCAAAATGCTCTTAGGGGCCGGCGTTCGAGACGTAATTCCGGTAGATCGCGCGGGTGCCATCAATCGGAATGAGCGCTACGAAAACTCGCACTGGCGGTGGCTGGCTGAAAACACGAATCGGGAAAATCGTCGCGGTTCGCTTGCTGAAGTTCTAAAGGGTGCCGATGTCTTCATCGGTGTCTCGGCGCCCGGCGTTCTCCAGCCGGAGAACATTGCAACGATGGGACGCGACCCGATTGTGCTTGCGATGGCCAATCCCACCCCGGAGATTATGCCGGACGTTGCGGCGCCGTACGTGGCCGTCATGGCGACCGGTCGCTCGGACTTCCCAAACCAAGTCAACAACCTCTTAGCTTTCCCCGGTATTTTCCGTGGCGCGCTGGATTCGCGGGCCCGCACGATCACCGAAAAGATGAAAATTGCCGCTGCTCGCGCCATCGCCGCGATTGTGACCGACGAAGAACGCAGCGCGGAGTACATTATTCCAAGCGTTTTCGACACGCGAGTCGTGGACGCGGTCGCCAAAGCTGTGGCACAAGCGGCGGTTGAGGAAGGTGTCGCACGGCGAGCCCTCATGTTCGCCGAAGGAGAAGATGTCACGGCTCCGGCATTATGATTCACAGACACATCGGGAGGTGGCATGGCTAAAGGTCGGATTCTGGTCATTGAAGATGACGAAGACGTTGCAAAACTCGAGCAGACCGTGCTCGAACGCGCGGATTATGAGGTCAAGGTTTGCTCGACCGGCGCCGAGGGCTTGGAATTAGCCGATAGTTACAGCCCCGACGTGGTCATTCTGGATGTTGGGCTTCCCGATATCTCGGGTCTGGACGTCTGCACTTCCATCGCCACCTCGCACAATGCGTTTATCCTCATGGTAAGCGGTCATTCGCGCGAGCAAGACGTCTTGCTCGGCCTGGGCTTGGGTGCTGACGATTATATCACTAAGCCTTTTTCAGGCAACGAGCTTGTTGCCCGCGTAGCCTCGTTCTTGCGCCGCCGTGAAAAATATATGGCCAAGAGTGCCGGTGAAGGCGTCTTGCAGATCGGAACCGCTAAGTTGGTTCGCGATTTTCACACGCTCAATCACCTCGAGCACTCCGTCACCTTGACTGCGCTTGAGTTTCGATTGCTGTGGTACTTAGGAGAAGCGGAAGGCCGTTTGCTAACGCGTGCGCAGATTCTGGAACATGTGTGGAACGACGTTTCGGGCGTGCCGACGCGCGTGGTCGACGTGCACATAGCCGCTCTTCGCAAGAAGCTCTCGGAAGTTGACGCTCCCGTAGAAATTGCGAGCGTGCGTGGAATTGGATACCGGCTCGATCAAAAGAACTGAGCTAGCGCTCAAGCTCGATCCGAACGACCGGCGTCCGCTCTACGTGCAGATCGCCGATCAACTTGTAGAAGCCATTGAATCCGAGCAACTGCGTACGGGCGACCGGCTGCCGGCAATGCGCGACTTAGCAACACAACTCGATTGCGCCCTCGTTACCGTTTCGCAAGCATACGACTTGCTTTCGGCGCGAGGGCGCGTTACGTCGCGCGTCGGTAAAGGCACCTTTGTCGCGGACACGCATGAAGAGACGGCGCCATTCGCGCGCCGCTGGGAACCCGACGTGGGTCGCTTTGCGCGCGCAGAGCGCATGGAAGGCGTTCTCGAGCAGCTCACGCGCGCAACAGCACCGGGTGCGATCACGCTCGCGACTGGACATCCAGCACCCGAGACATTTCCCTTGCAAGATTTCGGCCGCGCGATGCATCGCACGCTGCTCGACGATCCGCCGGAATCAATGCAATATCGCTCCAGTTCGGGCGATCGCGACTTGTGCCAAACGCTCGCCGGCCTGTTACAATCGCGCGGATGCAAGGCTAGCGCCTCCGATATCGTTGTGTGTTCCGGCGCACAGCAGGCCGCTGATTTAGTTGCAAATGTTTTGCTCGAGCATCGCAGTGTTGTTGCCTCGGAGAGCCCAACGTATGCCGGCACGCTTGGAGTCTTCGATGCGCGGGGCGTGACATACGTTGAAGTGCAAAGCGATGCGGATGGCGTGCGCGTTGATGACGTCGAGCGGGTTTTCTCTGAGTATCGCCCGCGGCTTTTTTATCTCAACCCGATCGCGCAAAATCCCACCGGCGCAGTACTCCCGCAGCGTCGCGCGAAGCAGATTGTTGCGCTCGCCCGCCGCTATGACGTTGTCATTTTAGAAGATCAGACAGGCTGGCAATTCACCTACGATGCCACAGCGCCGCCGCCCCTGGCAGCCTTTGACACGGACGGCCGGGTCATTCTGATGGAAAGCCTCTCCAAGTCAATTTTCCCCGCTTTGCGGATCGGGTATTTATATGGCAAGGGCGGAATTGCCGATGCGCTCGAGCTCGCCAAGGTCCGGGCAGATGTCTTTACCTCAACCCTCACGCAGCGTGCCCTCTGGCGATTCGTGAATGCGCCGGCGTATGCGCGGCATGTCCGGTCGGCTCGCGCGCTGTACCGGCAGCGCCGGGACGCTTTCATGGAGGCCCTCGCGGAGGCCGTCCCGTGGAGCGATCTGCGGGCGCCGGCGGCCGGGGTCAACGTGTGGCTTGCTCTGCCGAGCCGAATTTCGACTCAGGCGGCGTTTGATGAATGCGCTCGCGAAGGGGTCTTGGTGATGCCCTCGGAGCCGATGTATCCCACTCGCACGGGCCCTCCGGCCATCCGTCTGTCGTTCGGCCACCTCTCCGTAGAGGAGGCTCGAGAAGGAGTATCCCGTCTCGGCCGGGCGCTGGCGCGAATCGCTCCGCAGCCGCAGGTCGCCGCGAGCGGCTCTCCGTAAGGTTTATTCCCATATGATGATCCGGCGTATAGTCACGTCTCTACTTTTTGTTGCGCTTATCGGAGCGGCACCCGCAACGCTCACAACGTTCACGGCTCCGGCCGGTGAGCGTCCCGCCGGCACACCTGGCACGTCGCCAT
>JALYIF010000484.1 GCA_030775925.1 Vulcanimicrobiota bacterium
ATGCGCCGCTGCAAGGGAGCGCCGCAGACCTTATGAAGCTGGCCATGGTGCGAATCGATACTGCGCTGACCGATGCAAACTTGGACGCACCAATGTTGCTGCAGATTCACGATGAGTTAATCTTTGAGGTCGCGCGCCATGATTTAGAGCGCGTCGTCCAAGTGGTGCGAACGCAGATGGAAACCGCCCTCGAGTTGAGCGTCCCGATTGAAGTGACGGTAAAGACCGGCGCAAATTGGTACGACGTCGAAACCTACGGCGGCGATGATTAAATTCGCGGTGCTCACCATTGCGAGCATCACGCTCTCGCAGTCTCCCGCAATGGCGCCGCGGTTTGCAAAGGTCCTGCTTCATGCTCCCAAAGCCGCGCTTACAATGGAAGTTGCCGATACGCCGGGGAAGCGCGAATACGGCCTTATGAATCGCTTCTTTCTCGGGCGCCATGATGGAATGGTTTTCGTTTTTACCCGTAACATGGCGCAGGAATTTTGGATGAAGAATACACTCATACCGCTCGACATGGTTTTTGTCGACGGAAACGGGAGGGTTAGTTCAGTCGCCCAAAATGTGCCGGCTTCGCGTCTCGATACGGCTGATGCGGATATTGCGCGCCGTCGAGGCCTTGCAAAATTCGTCTTGGAGCTCAATGCAGGCGAAGCCGCACGCGACGGTCTCACTGCGGGCGCACTCGTCACGGGCCTGACTGCCCTAAAGGCTCTCGATCGTTAATGTTCTTTGATCGTTCGGGTTTGGCGGCGCTCAGCGATTTGCAGGCGCCGGCGTACCATCCCATTCTGGCGCAACTGGAACGTGTGGATGCTGATTTTCTCCAAAGCGTGCCGATGTTCGCGCATCCGCAATACCGGTGGCACCGGGATACGCTTCACACGTGGAGTCGCGCATGGGAATACGCGTTCATGCTGCATCACATCAACAGCGAATGCATGAAAGCGCCTCTCCCGTTGCACGTGATTGATTTTGGCAGCGGTTCAACGTTCTTCCCGTTTGCAATTGCGCGGATGGGAAATACGGTGCTTTGTTTTGATAACGATCCGATTGGCGTTGCTGATTTGCAAACGGCGAGCGCGGTGGTGAGCTCCGGTTCGGGAAGCGTTGAGGCCCGCCAAAACGGGGAGACACTGCCGTGCGATTCCCTTAGCGCAAATATTGCCTATAGCGTCAGCGTGCTCGAACACATGCCGGATCCCGTCCCGATTATTGAGGAAATTTACCGGGTACTCAAGCCGGGTGGGCTCTTCATTTTGACGATGGATCTCGATGTTGAGGGAACCTCCGGGGTGAGCCCCGCGCACTTCGAACAACTCCGCGCGCAGTTAGGAGAACGCTTCACGTGGGAGTTTGCAGAACGAACGATCCACCCGCTCGATGTGCTCACATCCAAGAACAGCCCATGGCCGCGGCCGGGCGAGCGAAAAATTCGCGGATTACTCTACCGCAACGCGGGCGGTGAGCTCCGGCCGCTGCTCGGCGGCCCAAGTCCCGGCGTCTTGACCGTGTACGGCTGCGTTTTGCGCCGGCGATGAGCTCGCGATAACCGTCGCCAATGCCTGAGCTCCCAGAAGTTGAAACCATCGCACGAGGGCTTGCAGCCACGATCGTAGGCCGGTCGATCTCCGCCGTTCGCGTAACCTTGCCGAAGATTGCGACTGCCCCGCCGGGCACCGTATTTGGCAAAACCTTAATCGGCCAGACCGTCACCGGGGTCTCGCGTCGCGGCAAGTATGTCGTCATACACCTTACCTCCGGACACGCTTTGGTTACCAGCCTGCGAATGACCGGGAAGCTCATCGTGCAGGCCGTCCAGGCCATGCCTCCCCACCCGTATACGCACG
Organism: Vulcanimicrobiota bacterium; assembly: GCA_030775925.1. Taxonomy (GTDB): domain Bacteria; phylum Vulcanimicrobiota; class Vulcanimicrobiia; order Vulcanimicrobiales; family Vulcanimicrobiaceae; genus JACRUB01. The sequence goes on from JALYIF010000484.1 coordinate 1,854, forward strand.
TGGCACTGGATTTTTCTGATGGAAGCCGCCTCTGTTTTTCTGAGATGCGGCAGTTTGGGAGAATGCGCTTGGTTGGGCCCGGGGAGCCTTGGGACGCCGCCTTGGGGCTCGAGCCCCTCTCAGAAGCCTTTACACCGAACCGCTTTATGGGTATGCTGTCGGGGCGGCCAACGCCGGTCAAGGTCTTTCTCCTTGACCAACGGCGCGTCGCAGGCATTGGCAACATCTATGCTTGCGAAGCGTTATGGGAAGCGCGGATTCGTCCGGATAAGCCCGCCAAGGCGTTGACCAAACCAGCGATTCGCCGATTGCATCTCGCGCTGGTGGATGTGCTTGAGCGAGCCATCGTGATGCGCGGCACCAGCGTAGACGACTACGTGGATGCCGAGGGCCTGCGGGGTGGGTTTCAAAACAAGCTCTCCGTATATGGCCGGGAAGGCGAACCCTGTCCACGCTGCGGCAGAAAAATCGTGCGAACGGTTTTGGCGCAACGCGGAACCTGGTGGTGCAGGCACTGCCAACGAT
>JALYIF010000485.1 GCA_030775925.1 Vulcanimicrobiota bacterium
GCTCGTGCTGGTGGAAACACCGTTAGTTGCCGCCGTGATCTTTACGGCCTGGCCGCTCCGCCACCGTGTCGCCCTGATCCCACCGATGATCGGCGTCATCGGCGGGTTATTCATTGTCCAAGTCCTATTGGGCGCGGCCACGGTGCATCTGTCAAACAGCCCGATGTCGGTCGTGCTTCATTGGGGTACTGCCATGGCGTTCCTCGCGTCACTGGTCGCTATGTCGCTCTTCGTGCGGACTGCCGAAAGCGGGCCGGCCACAACCCGCTATCAACGCCAGGCCCGGATGCTGGTCGGCGTGCTCGCGGGAACATCGCTCATTGCATTTGCCACGATGTGCGTCGGCGCATACGTTAGTTCCAGCGGTGCCGGCCTAGCCTGCGTTAGCCTTCCCGGATGCGCCGGTAATGTTGTGGTGTACGGTTCGGGCCAGTACGTCCAGATGTTGCACCGGTTCGTCGCGGGCGCGTGCCTGCTCAGCGGTGCGGCGGCATTTGCTATCGCGTGTCGCCTCGCATCACCGCGCGTACGAATCATGACTGCGCTCGGCTTGGTCTTTTTATTCGGCCAAGTCGTGCTTGGTCTGCTCAATGTTGCGTTGCATTTGCCGACGGTACTGCGCGAAGCGCACGCTGCCAATGCGGCGCTGACGTTTTTGGTATTTGTAATCGCCACCACATTTGCCGCCCTTGACAGCATCGAGTTCCGCGCCCTCGTGCCAGCGAAGTGATCGCATGAGCAGCACGCTTTCGCGCGTTGACGGCGTCTTGCCGCGCCGGTCCTTGGGCCCAATGGGCATCATCTCGGATTTCTACGAGCTGAGCAAACCACGGATCATCTATCTTTTGCTCATCACAACCGCTGCGGCGATGATTATGGCCGCGCGCGGGATTCCGAATATTTGGACGTTGCTGTGGACCCTCCTCGGCGGAGGCCTTGCGTCCGCCTCGGCGGGGGCGTTTAATTGCATCGTCGATAGCGACATCGATGGATTAATGCGCCGCACGTGTGCGCGGCCAATCCCAACCGGGCGCATGTCCATTCGAAGCGCTGCCATCTACGCAGTCGCAACGGGCATCATCTCCTTTGCAATTCTCATCTATCTTGTAAATCCGCTTTCAGCATGGCTGTCGCTTGCCGGTAACGTGTACTACGTTGTCATCTACACCATGCTGCTCAAGCGCATTACACCGCTCAACATCGTCATCGGTGGCGCAGCCGGTGCCATTCCACCGCTCGTTGGATGGGCTGCGGTCACCGGACACATTGGCGGCCCTGCACTTGGGCTCTTTGCGGTCATTTTCTTATGGACGCCACCGCATTTTTGGTCGCTCGCACTGATGACTGAAATCGATTACGACAAAGCAAAAATTCCGATGTTGCCCAATGTAAGCGGCGTGGCGCGAACCAAACTTGAAATTCTCATCTACAGCATCGTGCTCGCAGCCGCGACCATCGCGTTGTACTATCCGTTGCACATCTTCGGCTGGATTTACTTACTGGCGGCGGGTATTCTTGGAGCCGTTTTTATCTACGGCGCCGTGCGCATTCTTACTCAAGAGGGGAAGATGTGGCCGCGTTGGCTGTTCAAATTTTCGCTGCTGTATCTCGCGCTCATGTGCCTGGTAATGGTCATCGATCGCATCGTTGGCTAGTTGGAAAACACGCAAACGTTAGTTGCCGGGCATCGGATCGATCGATCGGCAGCACCGCTGCTGGTAACGCTCGCGCTCGGCGTCTTCGCAGGTGCCCTCGATCTGGGCGTTCTGTCGCCCGCGCTCCCGGCGCTAGCCGCAGAATTCGGCGCCGCCACCAACCAACTGGCTTGGATTTTCACGCTCTACTTAATTGCCAATGTTGTCAGTATCGCGATCATGAGCACGCTAGCGGATCGCTACGGGCGGCGCCCCATTTATGTCGCCTGCGTGAGTCTCTTCGCACTCGGCAGCGTGCTGGCCATCGTTTCTCCCAACTATTGGATCTTTCTGGCAGCGCGCGGACTGCAAGCCTTTGGCGCGGGAGGTATTTTCCCGGTTGCTACGGCCGCCATTGGCGACACGGTCCCGCTTGAACGGCGCGGGGCTGCGCTCGGCATGGTGGCCGCCATGTGGGGGGTTGCGGCCATTATCGGTCCGCTCGTCGGCGGATTGGTCACACACTACGTGTCATGGCGCTGGATTTTTATTGCAAACATTCCGCTTGCAATTGTGGTGATCGTCCTTGCACTGCGGTATGTTCCGATGAACGCGCCGCGGATTCGCGGGCCGCTGGATGCAATCGGGTTATCGCTCTTGAGTATCGGGCTCCTCGCGCTCATGTGCGGGCTCACCCAAAATTTCATTACGAGTACGGTCGCTGGGATTGTCGCTCTCGTGGGCTTTTGGCTCTACGAGCGGCGCGCAGCCAACGCCATCGTTCCGCGGAGCTTATTTGCGGTGCGCAATGTTGCCATCACCTACGGTCTCGAATTTGTGATCGGCATCCTCGAAGGTGCGCTCTTCTTTATTCCAACCGTTCTAATAGCCGCACAACATCTATCGTATGCGGCCGCGGGCGCGGTCGCCGCAATCGGCGCATTCGTTTTTGTCGCCGTTATTCCACTTGCGGGTCGGGCGCTCGATCGCGTCGGCGCGCGCGCCGTGCTCTTTCTCGGCACGGTTTTCACTGCAGCGGGCTTGTTCATTTTTGCAATCGGATTTACTTCACTGTGGGCATCGATCGCCTCGATGGTTATCGCGGGGGTGGGCTTTGGTGCACTGCTTGGCGCGCCGACGCGTTACATCATCACGAGCGAAACACCCGCTTCCTATCGCGCCACGGCCGTTGGACTGCTGAGCCAGTTTTTGATTTTTGGCCAAATCATCGGCGCATCGATCGCCGGGGGCATTGTGAAATTTGCCGGCGTAGAGCTTACCGGCTTTTATTACGCTTACGTGACCTTCGCGGGCTTTGCGATTGTCGCGCTCGCGATCGTCGCCCTCTTAAAGAACCCGGGCACCGCCGCTCCCAACGTGCCTAGCTAGGCTTTGCTAAACGCTCCTCGATGAGCGAGAGTGCCGCCGCGAGTTGCGCGTCACGCGCGGGATTGCCAAAGGCGGGATTAGCATTTTCCGACACCTTTACATCCGGCGAAATTCCGACGTGATTGATATCGTGATTCTTCGGCGTGAAATAATGCGCGACCGTAATCTTAATTGCCGATCCATCGGGTAAGGAATAAACGTCTTGCATTACGCCCTTCCCGAATGTTTTGGTTCCAAGAACCGTCGCGACGCCGGAATCCTGCAGCGCGCCAATCGTAATCTCCGACGCAGAGGCGGAGTACGCATTCGCTAAAATGACCAGCGG
>JALYIF010000486.1 GCA_030775925.1 Vulcanimicrobiota bacterium
TACTTACAATGAGTATGATAATGCGGGCGTTATCGTGTCACCGAGCGAAGGTAAGAGATTCCTCCGGGACGCGGCATCGGGGATCGAGATTTTAGTACTGCAGCGAGAGTCGCGCGACAATTCGATGTGGGCTTTGGCTACTAATAATGCAGTGGTGTCGCCCCGGAATTTCGCGATTGCGTTCTCGCTGCAGCACTCCCATCGTACCGCGCATCGATAGAAGCACTAGTACCGCACCCCTTGAATTGCTGTCGGCGAAAACTTACTCACACCACCTTCTCTACCCGCTAGCAACGGAAGGCGGGAAACCTGGAGTAGATACTGTCAACGTAAATTGCTGACATCGCTTTTACGTGGATGCCGAACCTCCACCGTTGGCAGCTATATACTTTAAACTGGCGACCCCTAAGGTATTAGGCGGAAGGGGGCGCCCGGGGTGCGCAGCGGCTTTAAACTGCATGCTACGTCGCGCTGGGTGCCCTGCTGTCAGTCGGCGAGACCGGGGCAGGCCCGATGCTCCGCCCACAGTAATGGGCGACGCGGCCGGTGCGCTCGGATTGGCCTTGGGTTTCGTTTGCGGCGTGCTCGGCGTGCATGTGGGCGGCCCGGGTGCGTGGTCGATGTCGCCACCCTCGAAGTGGTCGCGATGCTCGGCACGCTGGTGCATTTGGCCTGCATGCGGCCAATCAACTGGGCGGCGCGGTCCCCAGCACCTTCCATGACGATTCGCCCCAGCGCAATGGTTTGCGCAAACGGTCAGCGGGTTAAGTTCGATTCGTAACTCAGCGAACTGCACACAAGTCTGGAGTGGCAGCTACGCAATTCGCACGGTCAAGTTTGCTACTCCAAAGCGATTTCCGCTAACGTCAGCGAAAATGCAGTCAGTCAAACCGTTGTCCAACAAGTACGGAGATATCGATGTTTACTACGATCGAATCGCTGCCACAACTTCGCTTCGAAATTCCGGATGCAGCGAAAATTCTTCGCATCAGCCGAGCAACATCGGACGAACTCCTCAACAGCGGTCTCATCACTGTCCAAAAAAGTGGGCGGCGAACCTTGATTACGGAATCCGAACTTCGGCGTTACGTTACGACGAGTCTCTGAGCCGCTCGTGGATCGTATTTCTAGGCAAACCAGAAAAACTCCCCGCGGATCGACAAAAAATAGTCTTAGGACAAACGAGGCTCCGATCGCTGCGGCGATCTCGGTGCGCTCCATCCGACAGTAGTCGCTTCTCGGGAGAACCTGCGTGACGAAGTCTACGCGCACTAAATGCGACAATACGCCAGAGAACGCTGTGCTACGCGTCGACAAACGCAATGGCCGGTGGGAGGCGATTCCAGTGGAATTGATCAACGACTCCCGGCTCGAGTGGGACACGCGCGGTATAGCCAATTGGCTCATTGCACGACCTGCAGGCTGGGAGATCCGCATAACAGCGTTGCCGAATCTGCTCAGAAATCAATCAATGGGTGTGGGCCGCCAACGATTGCGCCGAGTCTTGCGTGAGCTCGAGAATGCCGGTTACTTAACCCGATCTCGTCACCGATTGGCCAATGGGCGCTGGCGTTGGCAATGCGCATTCCGTCCCGTTCCCCGTCGCGCCACCATAGACGGGTTAGCCGTCGGTGGTACACCCGTCGACGGCTCAGCCACCGGTGGCCAACCCGTCGATATACATAACACTGTAAGAAACATCACACTTAAACAAACCAGACTAAATACAACAACAGAGGCGCGCCGCGGAATCGCGAATTCCGGGGTTGAATTAGAAATCGAGCTTCCGGAGTGTCTGGTCGGACGGTTGCGGGCCGCGGCGCTGGCGCTCATTGCCGAGTGCCCGGCATGCGCTCGTCAGCCAGTACTGGATGAAATCGCGGCGATGCACGCGAAGGGCAAAGTTCGAAGTCCTATCGGATTGCTGCGCAAATTGATCAACTGCGCCAAAGCCGGAACGTTCGTCGCCAATTTGGCGAGTTCTCGCGTTAGGGAAGAGCTGCGGAGTCAAAAGACGTCAAGAAGCGCCATCGACGAAAGTCAGCAGGGCGCTCCTGCCCTAGGCCCAACAGTGACGGCCGTCGCGGAGCGTTATCTGGCAAAACTAAAGGACGAACATCGCCAAAGCAGCGATTTTTAAACACTTTAATGCGTCGGCTCTGCGGACACTTAGCTCTCTTCCGTGCAATCGCCCACCACGACGGGCGCTGCCCGGCGGCGAGTGGCGGCGCAGGCCTTGATCTGCAGGTCCCCTCCTTGAAGCGCGTTGAATGGCAATGCGACTCTCGCGAAATCTTAGTCTCGCGCGGCGACCCTGCAAGGTGCTTTCGGCGGCATAAACGCTTCAGTCGCTTCGAAGGCGAATTGAAATGACCTCGCCCAAAGCTCCTGGCGCATTTATTCCACGGACACCTGGCAGAGTCCCCTTATCGGCGCTCGACGGCTGCTTTCGCGTCGCATCAGCGACATTCAACACTGAAACATCAAGGAGTTCACAATGCCACAGATCAATCCCACCCGAGAAGCCACTTCCACCACCGCACCGAAACGCATGGACGTATTTGCCTTAAACGAATACACGAAAGGCGGTGAAGAGAAGGCAAGCTGGCTTCGCGTTGGAGTCGCCTTCGAGAATAAGGATGGCAAGGGCTACACGCTCGAACTCACGGCACTGCCCGTCAATGGCAAACTCGTGATGCGCATCCACGAACCCAAACAAGAAGGATAGTCGCGCTCGCCAAGAAGGGGCAAACGGGGCCGCGAGGCCCCGTTCTTCTGTCTGAGGCGCACAACATCCACGAGGACAGGGACTTTTAATACCCTGCACTGGCAATCCTTGCCAGTCCTTAATCTGAGCGCACTTTTCGTCCGTCGACGATTGTTAGAGCTCGCGGCACTAAACTAGAAAAAAGGGGCGCTGCCCCTCACGCCAGGCAAGGGAAGCTTCGCCAAATCAACGGGTGTCCCCGATCTTCCTCACCAAGCGTCGTGCAGATGCGGGTGATCCCCCTCCCGTTGATTTGCCCTTGCCTTCTGCCACCCCGGACTTCGCCAGTCGGGCAGGGGTCATGCGCGACCTTGAGAGAGCGCACGGACCCAAGCCCACTACCGGAGATTAAGATCATGAACACAAGACAGGATATCTATGCATGCGTCACGGCGGAAATTGTCGCCGCCATCCAGGCTGGCGCGGGCGATTGGAATATGCCGTGGCATCACGACGGAAGCGAGATCACACGCCCGGCCAATGTCGCATCCGGTAAAGGCTATCGCGGTATCAATACGCTCGCCCTCTGGATCGCGGCTCAGGCGCGCGGCTTTGGCAGCGGTCTGTGGGGTACGTATCGGCAGTGGAACTTGCTCGGCGGCCAGGTCCGAAAAGGGGAACATGCGACCGCAATCGTCTTCTGGAAGCGGATCGGTCAGCCGCAGCGCGATCACGTGACTGACGCGAGTGACGTCGAAGAGCGGCGGCGCTTTGTGGCTCGCGGCTACGCGGTCTTCAATCGCAGTCAGGTCGATGGATACGATCTTTCGGAGCGGCCCGTGCTCCCCGAATCCGAGCGTATCGCGCATGCGGATACGTTTTTGGCCGCGCTTAATATTCCCGTCACGTTTGGCTCTGAGGTGGCTTTTTACCAGATTGCCGCTGATCGCATCTTCATGCCGGCCTTTAGCGCATTCCACGATGCAACCGGATATGTGTCCACCTACGTACACGAATCGGCGCATGCCACCGGCGCGAAGCACCGGCTGGATCGGGATTTTGGCGCACGCTTCTCAGGCGACGCGCTCGCCGTCGAGGAGATTACTGCCGAATTGACCGCCGCGCTCGTACTTGCTGATTTAGGAATAGCTCATCATCCCAGAGCCGATCATGCGGCTTACGTTGCCTCTTGGTTGAACGTCTTGAAAAACGACACGCGTGCGATCTTTACAGCCGCCAGCAAGGCCCAGGCAGCGGCCGACTGGATGCATGCGCAACAGTCGACGGCCGAGTCTGGTGCCGGCGTGAGCCGGGAGCAGGAAGTCGAGTTAGCTTGATTAACGCCTCGCGCGAGCGCCGGATGAATGGTCCGGCGCCGTGCGCCGGCGCGCTCCGTCCAGGACAGTTACACAGAATGATGGCCGAGTTTGCGGTGGCGGCGCC
>JALYIF010000487.1 GCA_030775925.1 Vulcanimicrobiota bacterium
GTCTTTTACCCGGTCAGCCTCAACCTGAGCGGGCGCAGCTGCGTGGTGATTGGAAACGATCGTGAGGCGACCGAGAAGGAGGCGGCCTTGCGCGAGGCCGGCGCCGATGTCAAAGTCATTGCGGATGCGAATATGCTGCAAGACGCCGATGTTACCGGCGCCTTCTTTGTCATCTCGACCCCCCAGGATGCTGCCCTCAGTGCGCGCCTACGTGCGCTGGCCGACGAGCACCGCTTCTTGTTGTGCTGCATCGACCAGCCGGCGTTTGGATTTGTGGCCATGGCGGCGATCGTAAAGGCCGGGCCCGTCCGAATTGCGATTTCGACCACGGGGTTCGCCCCGCGTGTTGGCAAAATTTTGAAAGAAGCGTTGCAACGCGTGCTGGACACAACGTTCGAGCAGTTTATTGCGTGCGAGGCCAATCAGAAGGAGCGCAACCGCAAGCGCTATCCTGATTCCTCGGCGAAACGCCGTGAGGCGATGATCCAGTCCGCTCAGGGATTTGAAGTCGAGATCGCACTACGCTATCCGGAGTGGTTCGAAAAGCGGCAGGCATTGATGCAACCGGAGATTCGCAAAGGGGACTGATGAGTAACCCGTCGGTGGAAATTCTTGCAGTTGGTACGGAGTTGCTGTTGGGTCAGTTGGTCGATACGAACACCGCCCATATTGCTCAGCAGCTCGCGGCAAATGGTGCTAACGTGTTTGCCACCCACACCGTCGGCGACAATCGGCAAAGAATTTGCGCCGCGCTCAAAGCGATTTTGGAGCGTGCGGACGGCGTGATTACCTCCGGCGGACTTGGCCCGACGGTAGACGATCTCACCAAGGAAGCCGTATGCGATGCCCTCGGACTTGATGCGGTGCTAAACGAAGCGGCGCTCGAGTCGATGGAAAAACTGTATGTGGCGGTCGTCGGCCGCGATATGCCCGAAAATAATCGCAAGCAAGCATTGCTGCCTCGCGGCTCGCTCATGCTTGCCAACCCAAACGGGAGCGCTCCAGGGTTCGTTGCTTTCGGGGATGGCGGCAAATTTATTGCGTGCATGCCTGGCGTACCGCGCGAAATGAAGCCGATGCTGCAAGATGAGTTACTGCCCTGGTTTCGCTCGCGTTTTTCGGTTGACGGATTTATTACGACCCGAGTGATGCACACGGTCGGCGTGTCGGAGTCGGAGATCGACCACCGCATTGGCGAGTTATTCACGAGCCAAGAAAACCCGAAGATTGCCGTGCTGGCGCACGCCGGACTGTGCGACGTAAAGATGATGGCCAAGGCCCCCGATGCGCAGCATGCTGCCGCCCTGATCGAGCCCCTGGAAGCAAAGCTCCGCGCCCTCCTGGGTGATTGTATTTTCGGAATTGATAGCGATTCGCTGGAAAGTGTCGTGTTAGACCAGCTCGTGGCGCGAGGTGAGACGCTCGCGCTTGCGGAGTCGTGGACGGGCGGGATGCTAGCATCGCACATTACGAAGATCGCCGGCGCGTCACGCGCATTCATGGGCGGTATCGTGGCTTACGACAATTCAATTAAAATTCATCAATTAGGTGTAGAAGAAGATATCCTTAATTCGTTCGGGGCGGTAAGCTCAGAGGTGGCAGCGGCGATGGCGCAAGGTGCTCGAGCGCGCTTTGGAAGCTCGGTGGCGCTCTCGGTCACTGGCATCGCCGGGCCGGATGGAGGTACTTCGGAGAAGCCGGTTGGCTTGGTTTGGTTGGGTATTGCAGACGACGACGGGGTAAGAACACACAAGCGGCAGTTTCGCGCTGGGGATCGGACGGTTATTCAGATTCGATCCACGATTGCGGCGCTGGGATTGCTGTGGAAGCGAGCGGTTGCCTCGGAACCAAAGGGGCCTCCGCCAACGTAGAGTCCGCAGGGTCGGTACCGGGAGGAAGGCAACGCCAATGAAGTCGTTTTATCGTAACGTCAGCGCTTTTTCACTTATCGCGAGCACGCTCGTCTTAACTGCCTGCGGTGGCGGCGGTGGTGGTGGCTTAGGGAATATTATTGGCGGTATTCCATCGCTTATCCCGACCCCATTTCCATCGTCTCCCCCAGTGGTCGCTCCGGCCGGCACTTCGTGTTTGGCCGCCGGTCAATCCGCGGTGCGCGCTTCGCAGTCCGCATACGCGGCTTCGGGGGATCCGCGAATTTCCGTTACTCGCATCGGCAACGCGACCTATGTGCCGGATCAACTCGCAATCCAATATAAACGCTCCCAACGTAACGCGGCTTCTTTGAGGACACAAGGCATTGCCGCGAATGCAATCATTCGCGATTTCGACTATCCACAACTTGGCGTCATGACGCGCTTCGTGCGAGTCGACCCAGCGCAGATCAAAACGAAGATCGCCGAATTGCGCGCTCAAGCGGACGTAGAAAGTGTCGAACGCGTGCCGTACCGGTACATAACGAGTTCGCAGCCGTACTTTCCCAGCGACCCGTACTTCTCTGAACCCAGTCCCCCGGCAAACGGCGTAGCGCCTTACTATGAGAATGCAACTTCTCCCGGACAATGGGACATGCACGCGATCGGTATGGAAAATGTATTCGGATACAGCCGCAGCGGCAACGCGCTGCCGGCCAACCCGAACGCCCTAGGTAGTCCCTCGATTCGCCTGGCGATCGTCGATACGGGCGCGGATGTGACCCTGGCAGATATCGCCGGGAGCCCGAACCGCATCGTACGCACCGGATGTTTCATCACGCCGGCAAGTGGTGGACAAACCGTCAGCACGAACGTTTCGGACTTCGATGGGCATGGCACGAACGTCACCGGCATTGCAGCCGCCGACATCAATGGTTTTGGGTTTGTGGGGGTCGCACCCAAGGTTAGCCTGATGCTGTACCGCATCTTCCCGAGCGCGCCATCGACTGGATGCTCCCCGGGGAGCACTGACCCTCAATGTGGCGCGAGCTTACCAGATGAAGTCGCAGCAATTAATGATGCAGTTGCGAACGGTGCTAACGTCATTAATCTTAGTCTGGGTTCGTCCTCGCCCGCAGCGGCCGAGCAAAATGCCATTGCCAATGCAATCAACAGCGGTGTCACGGTGGTAGCGGCATCCGGCAATGGCAATGCCGCTGGTGTGGGCCAGCCCGCGCTGGATTATCCGGCCGCGTATCCCGGTGTGATTGCAGTGGGTGCATCGGCCATTGATGATAGCGGAATCGCTCCCGTTGAAAAAATCTCGAGTTATTCAAACTATCAAGCGGGTTCAACGACCTGGGGATTGGTTGCGCCGGGCGGGGACCCAACCGGCAGCGCCGATTCAGATTTCTTGCATTGGATCCAAAATACGTACTCGCTACGCGCTCCGGCCCCCAGCCAATGCCGCGCCGCGCAGAGTCCACCGCAACCCGATTTCTTTGGCGAGTCCGGCAACTGCAGTGCGCTCATCGCCGGCACTTCGCAGGCGACGCCGCACGTCGCCGGGGCTGCCGCATTGCTGATGTCCGTCACGGGCCGGCAATCGCCCGCACAAGTTAAGGCTGCGCTTTTTGCCTCAGCTCACGACCTTCGCTTGGGCGACAAACAAGGCGCAGGCCGGCTCAATGTCTATAATTTGATTGGCACAGCGCTGGGAGATGCGAGCCTGCCAGCGAAATAAGTGCTCGAGATGCGGGAGCCTTATGTCTCCCGTCCCTTGTTTTTCTGCCGATAAGGTGATGATGAAGACCGCTCTCCGTAACGCATTCTTGGTTTTGGCCGTCGCTTCGACCGTTGGTACCACCGGTTGCTCCAAGCTTTTTAAGAAAACGGTGATTCCATCGGGCCAGGGAACGCCGCGCCCCTCGACGCCGCCGGCTCAGGCAACGTGCGTACAGGGGACCTCGGCGCAAACGGTCGCGCGACACGCGCAAGCACTCACACCGGCCGTGCTAACGGTGGATTCCAATCCTCGCGGTCTTCAAGTCGAAGTCAACGGCGCATATGTTGGCGCTACGCCGCAGCAAACCACGCCGCCATATGCAACGACCCTCACCAAGATCACCGTCTTGAATGGGAACGGCGGAAATGACTATCAGGCGTGTTACGCGCAAGGTGCAAATCCGAATCTTACGATCTACTACAACCGAAGTGCCGATACGCAAGGCAAGATTACAACGATTCAGAGCGCCGAGCGCAATGCGCAAAGCGCGGTCGTTGCCATGGACGCCGTTCGTCGCAGCGCGTCTGCATCGAGTAGCGATAGCGCACCCTACAGCGCTTCGGCAGTGGAGGTCCGTTACCGTGCCGGTGCCATTAGCAAATCCCAAATCCGCGGCGAAGACATTGCCCCATTCGATGCCCCCATTGCAACGCGCGTGGTGCAAGTAGCTGCAGGCCAATCAATCGGCCAAGCCATGCAAGATCTTCGCGCGCAGAAGGGTGTGTTAAGCGCTGAGCCCGTGCAGATGCGATTCCTGAAGAGCAAGCCGCCCATTGCCGCGCCCAACGATCCGCACTTTAGCGCGACGCAACAGTGGGATATGATTACGCAAGGTATGCTCAATGCTTGGAGTTATACGACCGGGGCGGCAACCGTTAAGGTTGCCGTAATCGATACAGGACTGGATACCGACCCCAGCAACACGTCCGTGCAAGCCGATCTCATACCCAAACTGGACTATGCGGAAAGCGTTCTTACCACCGGGTCCGCATGCGGCGGAACGCAAGTCGTAACCCCGGGTAATGCTGCGGTTCAAGATCAGGATGGGCACGGCACCAATGTTGCCGGCATCGCTACAGCGAT
>JALYIF010000488.1 GCA_030775925.1 Vulcanimicrobiota bacterium
GCGCATGTGTCGATCACGGCGTCCCAATTCCGGCCTCGAAGTTTGTCGAGGTCGCACATCCGGTCGCCACGGACCAATTCCACGGGCAGGTCCGCATTGACGTGCCCGCCCCGGTTAAAAGCGGTGATGGCGTGACCACGGCTCAAAGAGAGGTCAATAATTGCGCGTCCGACGAACCGGTAGCCTCCAAGAATTAATAGGCGCATCTTTTCTTACCGATCAAAGGCGCATTTGTTGAGTGCGTTCACGCGCAAAGATCGCGAAGGCTTTTTGCAACGGTCAGAGTCAGGCCCTCCCCATGCAGTAGGCTTAGTTGCTGCAGTGAGTTATGTCGCGCGAGGCTACGAACGATGGTGAAACCTACCAGATAGCCGCTGCGGTGGGGCAATGCTCCCGTTTTGACGTGTGGATCGCCACCAAAATACAACTGCGCCGCGGCGGGCGACGCATCGTCAAAGCTGCGAAGCAGCCCACAAGCGGCGGCGCGTCGCGTAGCTGACGAGGTCCGTTCCAGATCTCGGTCCAAGGCATCCGCTACGGTCACTCCGGGGTTGAGTGCGTAGCTGGTATACGTGGCTAAGCCCTCCGACCACAAGGTAGCGTATAAGGGCGGCGTCTCCGCATTTAAAGTGGATTGAAACGCCGGATTGCGCTCCGCTTGGTACACGTGCAGGAGCTCGTGAGTCACAACGGCGTCAATTTTTCGAGACTGGGTACGCCCCATTTCTGCTAACGTGTCTATCCCGAATAGCACACCGGGTCTGTCGGCGACGTCACGCACCGTTCCGTCAAACGCATTCAGTGACGGCATCAAGTAAATTGAGAAGAACTTGCTATCGAAATCAGGGAGCGTTTTTTCAAGCCGGGAAACCACGATCGGTATACGCGAAAGCATTATGTGTTCGATCTTCCGCATTCGCGGAATGTATGGCCTCGTGGATGCAAGATAGGCGCTTAACGATTCCTTGCTTGCTCGAAGCTGTGACGCGACGTAAAGATCATTGTATTTAGCAAGGAACTGCCGCCGTAAGTCCGCCTGGGTGTTAAAGAAATCGGGCATCGTGTCCACGATTTGGGGGCCGGGCGATGTTACCATCGCAATCAAAAATGTCAAAAGCAAGTCGCGCCGCCTAGCTCAAAAGCGTTGGTGGAACAATCGTTAGGAAATGCTGCGATTTTGCGTCGAATCGAGCGAGCAACGCTCGCGGCTTGGGCGGAACTACTGCCGTTTCATAGTCGTGACCGGCAAATTCTCGCACGGAGTCGAGCGACTCAAACCACATAATAGTGTTAAACTCGACCTCGCCTTCCAAAGCGCGCCGAAGGAGGGAAATACCTAGGTAGCCCGCCAGTCCTTTTGACTCAATTCCAGGAAATATTTCTTCAAGCAAAAGGCGCTCGTACGCGTCAGCGTTTTCAGGCGAGGTCCATCCACGCCAAATTCTTGTAATCACAGGATTGTTTATTCGCCAGGTTTCAGCAAGTCAAATGGCCCTATTAATCGCTTCTTTGATAAGGGCTATGCGCTTCTCGTCGCGTTTATAAAATGTCCACTGTTTGATTCGCTTGCTGCACAACAGCCCGGCCCTGGAAAGTACTCGCAAATGCTCGCTGACAGTCGGCTGACTAACAGCGAGTTTTTCCGAAAATTGGACACCGCATACGCCGTCTTCGATAAGATCGCCGTCCACTTGTTTCCGGAAATGAGCCCGAGGATCTCGCAGCCATTCCAGGATCAGCAGGCGACGATCGTTTGCAAGAGCACGCAGCGCGAGTTCCAACTCGCTTTCGCTGATTTGCTTTATTGCCATATTGCTAATTTGCCATAAACACCTTATGATGTCAAGAGTCAGCGCATTTAAGGACGATATTATGTTAATCAAACGATTGCGGCCCGGCCCCCGGATGAGCCAAGCCACCATTCACGAGCATCTGATCTTTACCGCCGGGCAGGTGGACAAGAGCTCCAGTGATGTGGGGGCTCAAACAAAAGCAATCCTCGAAAAAATCGAGTCCCTCTTAGTTGAGGCCGGTAGCGATAAGTCTCGCATATTGATTGCGAACATCTGGCTCTCCGACGTGTCATCGTTTGCGGAGATGAACGAAGTGTGGGAATCCTGGATAACTCCAGAGACCGCCCCCGCTCGAGCGACTGTTGGAAGCATACTTGCCGGGTCCGAATATAAGGTCGAGATCGCGGTCATCGCAGCGATGGGCGGCTGAAAGAGATGGACTTCGGAATAGCCGGGCGCGTAGCGCTCATTACCGGCGCCAGCGCAGGCCTCGGAGAGGCCGTGGCGATGCAGCTAGCAAGAGAAGGCGCCTGCGTTGCGCTTGCGGCTCGCAGAAATAACAAATTAGAAGAGCTAGCGCTAAAGGCCATGCAGTTGGGCGCACCGAGCGCCCGTGCTTTTGAAGTAGACCAATACGATACTGGATCCGTCCAGCAGTTGCTCACCGACGTCCGAAGCAGTTTTGGCGACATTCACATCCTGATTCTAAATGGAGGCGGTCCGAAGCCTGGTACGCTCCTTGATCTCAACCTCAACGATTGGGATCGCGCATATACCGGGACGTTGCGAAGTATGCTGCAGCTCGTTTACGGGGTGGCGCCACAAATGCAAGCTGGGAAATGGGGTCGAATTGTCGCCTTGACATCGTCCACAGTAAAGGAGCCTGTTCCGCGGCTAGTTCTATCTAACGGGCTGCGCGCGGCCCTGGTTTCAGCCTTAAAAACTCTCTCATTAGAAGTGGCTGCCGACGGCGTAACCGTTAACTCAATCGCAACCGGTCGAATTTTGACCGACAGATTGCTTGAACTGTACGGCAGCGTAGACGCGATTCACTCAGCCGCTGCGACCGAGGTGCCGATGCGTCGAGTCGGCACGCCCGAAGAATTTGCAACGCTTGTTGCCTTTCTTTGCAGCGAGCCTGCACGGTACATCACGGGACAAACCATAGC
>JALYIF010000489.1 GCA_030775925.1 Vulcanimicrobiota bacterium
TCATATTCGTATGCGGCGGATTGGGCGTAACGGTGATGCGTTCAAATTCGGAAAGCACGGTTGCAATCTGCACAGCGCGCTCGCGATAGGCTTCCATCCGAGGGAGATACCTAGCTAAACCCTCACGTGCCGAAAGCACGTATGGATACAACTGAACGAGGCGGCCGCCGTGGCGCTGCTGCCACAAGCGGGCTGCATCAACGTGCGCCTTTGGCCCAGCCAACGCCGCGCCGGCTAAACCGTTGAGGCCCTTATAGAACGACACGTAGACCGTGTCGAACAATGCGGCAATCTCCGCATGTGAACGCCCATAAAATGGTTGCGATTCCCACAGCCGTGCGCCATCCATGTGCAGCGCGATTTTGCGCGTGCGCGCCCATTGCACGATGTCAACAAGGTCTTCCCATGGGCGCAAGATGCCGCCGATGTTGCGCTCCGGAAGTTCGATCAATAAGGAGCCTGGCAATTCTTTGAGCGCATCCAGGTCCGCAATCGTATACAGACGGTGCCGTTGCCCGAGCAGCGTTCCATGCAAGCCGCTCAGCCGCTCGTAGGCATCCTCCTCGGAGACGACGAGATGGCTCTGCGGATGCAGTCCCACACGGCGGTTTCCACTGGCATCCGCGTGCAGACGCAAGGCGATCTGCTGCGCCATCGTGCCGCTCGGCATGAAAACGGCAGCTTCTTTTCCGAGCAGGCTCGCAATCTGCACTTCAAATTCTTCGAGCATGGCGCCGCCGCCGTACCGGTCAGGTCGTTCGTTAACGCCTGCGCTGCGGGCGATCTCGAGAAGCCGCTCGCGCGCCGTTTGTGGCAGATGGCCGAACGTGCGCGTACACGCGCTCAAGATCTGCGCTCTACGCGCTGAATCGTTTATCAACAACTCGCTTTACCACGGCGATTGCATTGAGTGCTTTTGGGAATCCAATATACGGAATCAGGGTCATGATGACTTCCACCACCTCCGCGTGCGTTAGGCCGACATTGAAGGCGCCGTGAATGTGCGTCTCCAGCTGGGCATCGCAGCCGCCCATGGTCGCGAGCGCCGTAATGGCCACAATCTCGCGATGCTTGAGATCACCATCGCGCGCGTAGATTTCACCAAAGGCAAATTCCACGAGGTACTTGGTGAAATCGGGAGCTAGCGTTTCATAGGTTTTCAGCAGGTTGTCGGCAACGCGGTCACCATCGACTTGACGCAGCAAACGCAGCCCGCGCTCGTACCGCTCATCGCTGGCCAAGGCGCACCCGCTTAAAAAAGAACCACGACAACGTGCCGGCAAGCACGATCAGAAATCCGACCAACAGATATCCCAGCACGGTCGGACGGTGCAGCACATTTAAAAGCAAAAACGCAGCTAGGCCGGCCGCCAACAATGCACGCACGGCAAGACCCCATTTATTGTAGAGCAGCGGCGGCGCCGAGTCAGGCTTCAACGCTATTCCGTGAGTGCTGCTTTAAGAATGCGTTCTTGTTCCACCGCGTGCGCGCCCGGGTAGCCTTCCGAGGGAGACGAGCGGTAAGGACGACCGATGTATTCAATCTCAGAGCCTGGTGCCAAGCGTTCGAGAAGGCGGCGGCGCACATGCGCACGCGCGCCCATGTTCTTGGGCTCTTCTTGAACCCAGATGAGCTCTCTGCGCTTGGTGTAGCTGGCAATAATCGTGCTCAACTCCGCGTGCGGAAGCGGCGAAAGCATCTCGACGCGTACGATGGCAGTCTTCTTCAAGTCTTTGAACTTGGGATGGTTGATTATATCGTAGTAGATTTTACCCGTACACAAGATGATCCGATGTGCTTCATTCTTGCGATTCGCAAAAGCCGGATCGTCGATGACCGTTTGGAATTTCCCGATTGCCATATCATCGAGCGTGCCGAACGAAGGCTCGGAACGCAAGAGGCTCTTGGGCGTCATAACGACCAGCGGCAGCGCTTCGGTTTCCCGCGCCTGCATCCGTAAGAGATGAAAATAGTTTCCAGCGGTCGAGCAGTACGCGACGCGCAAGTTTCCTTCCGCCGAGAGCTGTAAGAAGCGCTCGAGACGTGCACTTGAGTGTTCCGGTCCGGCGCCTTCGTAGCCATGCGGCAAGAGTAAGGTTAGACGTGAGGTTTGTCCCCACTTTGCTTGGCCCGCGGCGATAAATTGATCGATAATAATCTGCGCGCCATTGTTGAAGTCGCCGAACTGCGCTTCCCACAAGACGAGCGCCTTGGGAATTGCGCCACTATATCCATATTCAAAGCCCAGGCAAGCATACTCCGAGAGCGGGCTGTTGCGAATTTCAAATGAGGCTTTGCTGCCGGCAACATGCTGCAGAGGAATGTATTCGCTATTGGATCGCGGATCGTGCAGCACGGCATGCCGGTGACTGAACGTACCGCGTTCGGTATCTTGGCCCGAGATTCGAATCGGCGTGCCTTCGGTGAGGAGGGTCGCAAAGGCAAGCGCTTCGGCCATGCCCCAATCGACCAGGCCCTTTTCATGAATGAGGGCTTTGCGGCGCTCGAACTGCGTTGCAAGTTTTTTATTCGCCGCAAAACCGGCTGGAAAGTTCACTAACGCATCGCTAAAAGCCAGAAGTTTCTCTTTTCCAACTTTGGTTTCAACTACGTCAGCAACGCCGGTATTCCCGGCGTGTTTGGTAATCATGCCCGCGGCTTTCCCGCCCTTGATCTTCTGATGGGCTTCGGTGATGCGGCGAGTCGCTTCGGCTACCATCTCGGTTGCTTGCTCCGCGCCTATGACGCCTTGCGCAATAAGTTTGTTGGCAAACAATTCGCGCGCTGTCGGATGCGCCTTAATTTTTTCATACATTCCGGACTGCGTGTACGCGGGTTCGTCTTGCTCGTTGTGCCCGAAGCGCCGGTAGCCGATCAAATCGATGAGCACGTCGCGGCCGAACTGCCGCCGGAAATCCATCGCTAAATGGACCGCCGAGATGCACGCATCAACGTCGTCCGCATTGACGTGGACAATCGGAATGTCGAAACCCTTGGACAAGTCGCTGGAATAGCGGGTCGAGCGCGAATCGAGGGGATCGGTTGTGAAGCCGATTTGATTGTTCGCAATAATATGCAACGTGCCGCCCGTCGCATATCCGGGAAGCGCTTGTAAGTTGAGGACTTCCGCAACAACGCCCTGACCTGGGAACGCGGCATCACCATGAATAAGAATCGGTGCAGCTTTCTTCACATCGAGCGCACCAAACGGGGTTTTGTGGTCGGTTTGCAGCGCACGTGTGCGGCCTTCGACGACGGGATCGACCGCTTCCAGATGGCTCGGATTGTGCGCGAGATGTACGGAGATCTTCTTGCCGGCTTGCGTTTTGTATTCGCCGTCAGCACCGTGATGATACTTGACATCGCCCGTCACATCGGCGTCTTCTTCGGCTTCACCGCGTTGGTTTGCCGCTTCAAACTCGGCCAAAATTTCTTCGTACGGCGTGTTGACGACATGCGCGATCACATTGAGCCGGCCGCGATGAGCCATGCCGATCTCAGCATGCGCGACACCGTCCGAGGCGAGTGTTACCAAAATCTCTTCAAGCATGGGAACCATGACGTCGAGACCCTCGATGGAGAACGTCTTTTGGCCCATGAACGTTTTGCGCAGATAGCGCTCCAACACTTCAACGCGTGTCAGTCGCTGCAACACGTCGAGCTTGCGCGCCGGAGCGATGCCAACATGGTGATTTCCGGATTCAATCCAGTCTCGCAGCCACTCCCGTTTTGCCGTATCGGAGATATGTTCGATTTCGTAGGCAATGGTCGAACTGTAGGTGTCTTTGAGTTTCGGTAAGATGTCAGCAAGCGTATTGCCAGGCACTTTTACGCGTAAAACCGATGCGGGAATGGCGGACTGCAGGGCGGGCGTGAGACCGTAGTTGCGCGGATCGAGCGCAGGATCGCCAATCGGTTCTGAGCCCAGGGGATCGAGTGTGGCGGCCAAGTGTCCGTGCGTGCGATACGACGAGACGATCGCCATACCCGACGCAACCGCGCGCAACATTTCATCCGACGGTGCCGCAACGCCGCTCGTTTGCGGCGCCGCATCGGTCGCCGGAGCGACGCCGATTTGCGGAGATGCTTTTGCTTGCAAGCGGAGACTGGAGAAAATGCTTTCGTAAAAACCATCTTTGCCGCCGAGCAATTCGTCGACACGGCGCAAATATTCGCCGGACTGCGCACCTTGAATCACGCGATGATCGTAGGTGCTGGTCATCGTCATAACTTTTTCAACGCCGAACGATCGCAGCGAGGCTTCGTTGGCTTTGGTGAAGCCTGGCGGATATCCAATCGCACCGGCAGCCAGAATTGCGCCCTGTCCAGCCATCAAGCGTGGGACGGACGCGACGGTTCCGATGCCGCCGGGGTTGGTAAGGGTAAACGATGCGCCGGACAGTTCATCGGCTGAGAGTTTGTTGTCTCGCGCTTTTGCAACCAATCCGTCGTATTGCGCGCGGAAATTCGCAAAATCCAATGCATCGGCGTGCTTGATCACGGGAACAACTAAAAAACGCTGCCCATCTTTGCGCTCTGCATCTACTGCCAAACCAAGATGGATCCCCGGTTCGACGCGTTGGGGAACACCGTTCTCGCGGCGGAAATGCGCCGTCATGCCAGGCATTTCGCGCGCCGCACGCACTAAAGCGTAGGCGATAATATGCGTGAACGAAACTTTTTCGCTGCGGCCTGCCGCCTTGATTGCGCCGGTTAGTTCTTTGCGGCGCGCATCCATGACGTCGACCGGAATGGTTCGAAAGCTGGTAGCTGTCGGGACGGTGAGACTCTGCTCCATGTAGGTAGCAAGCGTTCCGACCGGGCCTTTCAGTGGCGTAACTTTCGCATCCGGCCCAAGCGGCGGCAATTGCGGAAGTTGCGCTGCCTTCTGCGCTCCGTTACTCGACGCTGGATTTTTTGCTGCGTACTGATCGATGTCTTCGCGCAAGATCAGCCCATCCGGGCCGGTGCCGCGCACGAGCGACAGGTCGACGCGCAATTTTTCAGCGAGACGTTTGGCTTGGGGGGACGCTACGGAT
>JALYIF010000490.1 GCA_030775925.1 Vulcanimicrobiota bacterium
AAATAACACCGCCCCGATTAGCATTTGGCCGATTAGAAACTCCGTTTGGACAAATCCGGAGGCCGCCTGCGGTTCTAGAAGCGCGATCCAGCGTAAACCAAACACCATGATCGTGGAGCTGGCGGTAACGCCCAAGATCGAGCGCACGATCGGCTGCCATTCCAACCCGCCGACCACCTTCCATACCAAAATCAATAACAAAATTGCTTGCAAGGATTGACTGACGGAGTTCGCCAGCAGAAGTCCTCGCGCGCCCAAACTCGGAAGCCAAATCAGGGAGAGCACGACGTTGGCGACAACACTGAAAATCGAAATGCCGACTGCATAGCGAGTTTCATTGCATGCAAACGCGCACCGGGTTAATACGACGTTCGCAGCTAACGCAAAGAGACCAACTACCGCGAAGGGTAGCAAACCAGCCGTAAGCTGCGTTGCCGACGCTTGAAACGCCCCGCGTTCGAAAAGCGCCTTGACGATATGCGCATTTAGCACGAAGAGCCCGCAAACTGCTGGAATCATCACCAAAAATACAACACGCAACCCCATCGACAAGGTGCGGCGAACCCCGTCAAAGTTGTCTCGTGCATATTGCGATGCAAAAAGCGGAAAGAGCACTGTTGCAATTGCTGCGGCGAAGATCTGCTGCGGGAAATTGACCAATTTTACCGCGTAGTTCATGCCGGCCATATAGCCATGCGAGAGCGTGGAGGAAAAATAACGGTCGAAAAACATCGCCATTTGGCCGGCAGCGGACCCGACCAAAATTGGCCCTATGCGAGAAGCGATCAGCGCGAAGCCTGGATGGCGTATGTCGATGAGAAGCCGGAATCGACGCATTGTGAAAAATGCAGGAAGCTGTACGAGCAACTGAGCGACTAAGCCGAAAGCGGTTCCTAGAACGAGCGCAAAAATCCCCATCTTGTGAAACCAAATAGTCACACACGCGATGGTCACAACATTAATGGCGATCCCTTGAATGGCCGTCGCTGAAAAGCGATGATATGCGTTTAGCAGTGCGCTAATAACGCCCGCCAAGCTCGTTGCAATGATCGTGGGCATGAGCCAGCGCGTCATCTCGATGGTTTGCACGAGCTGGCCACCGACAAACCCGTGGGCTATGAACGGCACATAGTAAGGCGCCAAAAACCAGCCAGCGACTGCACCCGCTCCTAGCGTGATCAACAGAACATTGATGATCGTGCTGGCGAGGCGCCAAAGCTCCTTTTCTTCATTCCGCGCGATGTAATTGGAAAATGTCGGAATGAGCGCGCTCAAAAGGGCGCCGTTGAAAGCGCCGAACAAAATTGTGGGAATCGTTGCAGCGGCCAGAAACGTGTCCATCACTTCATGCGCGCCAAAATAGCGTGCATTGACCATCTCGCGGCCAAAGCCTAAAACGGTGGAGCCTAAAGTGGCGGCCATCACTAAAAGAGTCGACGAAGTTACGCGCTTATGGACGTCCTGCTCGTCCGGGACGACGACCTTTAGTTTTCGCTCCGGACGGCTAATGCGCCCCAACCCCTGTCAGGACGGCGGGAACTGTTTTTGCGATAATCCCTAGATCGCCCAGCGGCGTCCACGTATCAATATAAAGATTGTCGAGAACCATCCACTCTTCAAATGAGGTGTTCGAGCGGCCCGAAATCTGCCACAGACAGGTGACGCCAGGTTTGACACTGAGGCGTCTTGCAGCGTAGTCGCTGTAATGGGCAACCTCACTTGGAAGCGGGGGTCGCGGACCCACAATCGACATCTGCCCCCGCAATACATTAATGAAGTTCGGCATCTCATCGATGCTCAATTTTCGCAGAAGCGCTCCAAAACCGTGGAGGCGAGGATCGTTTCGAATCTTGAACACCGGACCATCTACTTCGTTGAGGTGCCGAAGCTTGTCGCGCATTTGATGCGCTCCCGCAACCATCGTGCGCAGCTTATACATGCGAAAAACTCGACCGCGCAGCCCAACCCGCTCCTGCACGTAAAAAGGAGAGCCGGGCGATACGATCATGATGGCTACAGCAGCCATAGCAATGAAAGGAGCGCAGAGCAAGAGCAAGACCAGACCCAAGATTATGTCCGTCAGGCGCTTGAGAACAATCCAATGGGCGGGCACCACACGCTGTGCAAATACATGCGGTTCGATAGCGGGCCGCTGTGGGATCAACAATTCCATATCGAGCAAATTCGTCAAATTCATATCATCTAAGCGACCGCGGCGCACAGAACATCCTCAATCGAGGCCGCTACGGCATCCAATCCTTGGATCGTTCCTAAGTACCCGGTTCGCGACTCATTCCCCACTTCGATAAAAGGCACAAACTCCCGCGTATGATCGGTACCAGGTGCCGTGGGATCGCAACCATGGTCCGCGGTAAAGACCAGGCGATCGCCTGGACGCATTCGCTCTAGGACGCCTTCGATCCTTAAATCTAGGCGCTCTAGAGCCTGCGCATACCCCGCGACATCGCGGCGATGACCGTATTTGCTGTCGAAATCGTTCAAGTTCGTAAATATGAGTCCGTGGTCCACGCGATCCATTAGTTCAAGCGTGCAACGCATTGCTTCTTCGTTGTCAGCGATACGTACCGAGGTCGTGATGCCGCGACCGTTATAGATATCTGAAATTTTCCCGACGGCATGAACGGGCACCCGGGCTGCGCTCAGACGGTCCAGGAGATTCTGGGGCGGCTCGACTGCGTAGTCGCGGCGATTTGCAGTCCGCATATAGTGCCCCGGGGTGCCTGCGAAGGGCCTAGCGATCACGCGATTCACGTTATGCGGATCCACGAGGCGTTCCCGGGCCGTTTCGCACCAGGCGTAGAGCGTTTCCAGCGGCACCGTCTCTTCGTGGGCGGCGACCTGAAAGACCGAATCAGCGGATGTGTAGAGAATGGGACGGCCAGTTTTTTGATGTTCTTCGCCCAACCGGGCGATGATTTCAGTGCCCGACGCCGTCTTATTCCACAGTGGCTCCTTGCCCGTGACCTGGGTGAACATCGCGACCAGCTCCCGCGGAAAGCCTTGCGGATAGGTCGGAAACGGTACCTCGGTAATGATACCCACCATTTCCCAATGGCCGGTGATCGTGTCCTTGCCTACCGAGCGTTCCTGCAGGCGTGCATAGCCGGCGCAAGTCCCCGCGGGAGTGCCTAGGCCGGGTACAGTCGTTAGCGCACCCAACCCCAATTGCTCAAAAAACGGGAGGTGCAGGCCCCCGGCGCGTGCGGCAACGTTGCCGATCGTATTTGCGCCCGGAGCGTCGCCGAAAGTAGCAAAGTCGGGCAGCGCACCCACTCCTCCGGAATCAAGAACGATCGTCACGTGACGGGGCATGCCGGTCCTTTCAGTCTATAAGGTAGTCTGAAATCGCGCTTCTGTTCCCCCAACCCGCTAGCCTGCCCCTTAAAGCAACGGTGGTTAAAATGTAGATTAGATGATCTTTATGCAAGGTAGCAAACTTCAATCATCTCATGGTCGCGAAAATAAGAAAACAACTCGTATTCCTGTTTGCCTTGGCGGCGCTTTGCTCTCCAGTTTGCGCCAAAGCCACCGAGCATGTCTCTCTCTCGGCAGACAGCGTTAAATTTTATGGCGATAAGTTTATGATCGAAGGCGACGGCAATGTGAGCGTTGTGCTCGATCATCGCTATACAATTACGGGACATACGTTTTCGATGGACCTGCGCCTCAACCGGTTCGTCGTTGCCGGTGGTGTCACCGTGAAAGGTCCCGATGCCGATTTACACGGCGCGGGCTTTGCGGATTTCCTCGACACGCAGCGGATCTATTTTGTACCGCTATTGGAAGAACCCGATCGCTGGACTTTTAACGACATGGACTTCGCTCACCCGTTCAAGGGCCGCGAGATGCCTGGCGATCCGTTTTACCTACCCGATATTTCCGATGGCCGCGTAACGGTTAGCTCCACACACGCGGAAATTGAACCCAAAACATTCATACGTTTCCAGCCCGCTCGCATTCTAAGTCTGGGTGTATTCATCCCCGCACCCAGCTATGTTGTTACTTTTTCAAACAATCCGGACTTCCGGCAGAACTCTCTTGCGGGCGGACTCTTCGATGCGCCTTACGACTTCGCTGGGAGCGCGCACACGATGTCGACGCTTCACTTTCGTTACGACCAGACAAACGGAGCCTATCCCTCGTTCGAACAGCATTACGTTGCCCCAGGCGGCTTTGCTGTGGGATCCATCAATCCGCTGACCCGCGACGTCAAGCAATATAACCTTGTAGGGCTTGGCCGCATCGCACCAAAGACGCAAGCATACGCATTCTTTCAAGCGTTCGCAACTCAAAAAGGATTCAGTTCCCCGGTTTCTCTCTCCGGTTTTGTGAGCATGCAGTTCACGCAGGTGCTGCGCCAATCGTTCATGCAGCTGACTTTGAATCAAAGCTACGACAGCCTGCTGCGCATGCCGTCAACGTGCTTTACTTTTCCAACAACTCCGGTAACGAATCCACCCAGCTGTGACTATTACTACTACGGCGATCCCAGTCATCCGTGGGTGCCCCCGCATCCGTTCAACGGTCTGTTAATCTGGCAAGGAATGGACCACCCGCTCCTAAAGCATCTCCCGGTGCAAATGCGCATTCGGTCGTCGTTCGGTTGGGCGCACGACAGCTTCTTTGCGCACTACTCGTACGGTCTGCCACCGTTTCTGGGAACGGTCTATAATTCAATTAGCTATCAGTCCGTTGGGATGACGCTTTATACCAAGCCGATCAAGCTTAAAAACAATGTCTACTTCAACGCTTCCTATGATAGGAACCGTCAATGGTTTTCCCTGCCTCACTACATCGAAACGAATTATGCCAACGCTTCACTGAGCAAGACGTTTGGCACCAAAGTCGCGGTGTTCGCAGGGTACACGATCAATAATACAGGCGACTACTACGGAGCCAAACAAACGATCGCTTATCCGCCGGCCTTATACCAGTCTCCGGTAGACAATAAGGTGTACCCAGGCTTTGCTGCATTTCGCGGAATCGCAACATCGCGTACGCTCTACGCTTCGGCCATTTACACGACCCCGGACTTTACATTTAATCTATTACTGAAGCACAATAAAGACTTTCCAGAGCCGATTCCCGGGAGCTTGGGGCGCCCGCCATATCAGGCGGTCGGTGACCTTCGATTCCGCATCAGCGCGCATGCTACCATGGATATTCAGCGAACCTATAATTTCAACTATCCGGGCCAGGCGTGGAGCCCGAACTTCACGATTCAGGTACTTCCGTAAGATGAAAAAAGCGGCAATCCTCATATTGATCCTCGCATCGCTCTGCGGCGGCGTATTCGCACAGCCCGCGATCACCTCAACGCCGACCCCGATGGTAACTGGCGGAGCTGCTCTGCTTCATTACAGCGGCCAGATCTTGGACTACCAGCACGGCTTCCTATTCTTCACAACCGGTGACGGGTATCGCGTGTCGCCCACGCTGCGCATTCTCGATGCGAAAAGCAATGCCGCGACAGACCGGCTCCCTGTAACGCGTCTGTATGCGCGGGCCACATTTGATGCTACCGGGCAAGTTGTCGAGATCGCGCTGTCCTTAAAACCGCTCGTATCCGAAGCCACGTACGATCAGGTAAAGCAGTTCGCCGTTAGCCAAACCACCAAGCAGACCAGTCCGGATTTAGCGAAAAAAAAGGGCGGGATTGAAGGCAAGCCCGTACTGGTAACGTTCATCGTCACCGTGCCGCCTAACACGCCGCTAACCGACCAAATTTATATTGCGACCGATAAGAGCGGCTGGCAGCCGAATGCGATTCGCATGGACCGTATCGACGCATTACGGTACCGCTACACGGCAAAGCTCTTATCGGGTACCGAACTCGACTACTTGTTTACACGGGGAACGTGGACCACGGTGGAGCGCGGCGAAAACGGTTTAGAACAGCGCCCGCACCACTTTTTCATTGCTAATTTAGACACGGCCAACCGCACGAACCAAGTGTACTACTGGGCCGATCAAGGCGCTTCCGGCGGTGCACCCTCCGCGCAAGCAACATTTAATCCCAACGCGCTGCCGACGCCGTTTAATCCATCACCATTCACCTTCCCGACACCGAACTTTCCGCCGAGACCGGTGAAAACGCCTCACGCCTAGGAACGTTACAGAATCGTAATTGAGGTGTCGCGTTCGGTCGCTACGCCATCAACGTTGCGAGCGATCACTCGGATGGTCCATCGTCCACGTAGAAAAAATGGGAGCCACGGAATTTGGTAGCTCATCACAAAGGTCGTGGGCCCGGTTTTTGTCATTGCGCTACTGTAGCCGCCGATACGCACCTCAACAC
>JALYIF010000491.1 GCA_030775925.1 Vulcanimicrobiota bacterium
GGAAGAGGCTGTTGGGAAACCCCTTTCTGGTATTTTGTTCGCTTATATCTTACAATTGGTACATCTATCATCAAGTGCTCGCGCGCGAGTTATGGTGGCATCATCTGCCGCCGTGGACGGGAACCGACTCGCACTTTGATCCGAACTGGCAATTCTGGTATTCCATTATTGCGTTTCCGCTAACGATCGGGGTGGCAGCGCTTGTGACGTTCCTCTTCGAGCGGCCGATTCTCCGCATCGATCCAGCCCGGTGGCAACGCTAAGCCGGCACATGGTCTACGGCTTCACGCGCCCAAAAGCGGTGCTGGGACAGAGCGGCTAGTAGCTGTTTTTCTACCGCTTTCGCATTTTTCAGTGTGCCGCAAACGATCCCGTTTTCGAGATCATTTGCGGACGGCACGTGGGCTCGCTGCAAGAGGCCGACGGCTTCATCCCGCGCAGCAATCGGCTTGCAGTGACGATAAACTTCCTGAATGAAGTGGACGGCATCGGCCGATCTGCTGAGCGCATCGATACTCTTTGCCCCGCCCGGAATGAAGAGCCCGTCAAAGACCACCGACGGCATGGTAAGAATCGTGTGGTCAATGGCGATAGCGCTACCATCTGAGCCCTTTAGAGAGCCCAATTTGGCAGCAAGCACTTTCGACTGCACACCTTGCGCAGCCAGACTCGCGCGCATTGCCGCAATTGCCGCGGCGTCTACGCCGTCGGCTGCAAGAATTGCAACTTTGCGCGTCACAACAGGTCCTGGACCCTGGGCTAAAATGCTCAGCGCCTTAGACTGCGTAATTTTAGAAGCGCTGCGCCGCTTGGCGCTAGTACCCTTACGGGTCAGCTTGATGCCTAGGTTATCGGCGACCCGGGAAGCGAGCGTCTCGTCCACATTTACCAAAACGCCGAGCATCCGCTCGCGAATTTCAACCCGCTCCAATTTGGACAATTCGAAAGAAAAGGCGTTTACGATATGATCTTTTTCAACCGGAGTTTGGCTATTCCAGAACAGTGTGGCTTGCGAGAAATGCTCTGCAAAAGAATCAGCGCGGACGCGGCGCTTGGGTCCAGCGATGGTCTCTAGATAGCTTTGGAAACCGTCTCGCACCTCTGCCGGCCAATTACCATTGATCGAGTTCGGCTCGTACGAAACCCGGGGGACGCCAATCGACTGCCGGTGCATGCCGTCGCGCTGGTTGTTGGAAAACGGGCACTGCGGACGATTGATCGGAATTTCGTGGAAATTGGGGCCACCCAGGCGAGAGAGCTGCGTATCCAAATACGAAAAGATTCGTCCTTGCAGCAGTGGATCATTGGTAAAATCGATCCCGGGAACGACGTGTGCGGCGCAAAACGCAACTTGTTCGGTTTCTGCAAAAAAATCGTCCGGATTGCGATTCAAGACCATCTTGCCGATGCGCTGCACGGGGACTAATTCTTCGGGAACAAGTTTGGTTGGATCCAAAACATCAAAATCAAAGCCGTCCGCTTGCGCCTCGGTAAAGAGTTGAACACCGAGCTCCCATTCCGGGAAGTCGCCGCCCTCAATGGCCTCCCAGAGATCGCGCCGGTTAAAGTCCGCATCCTTCCCGGCCAGCTTTTGCGCCTCGTCCCACGCAAGAGACTGCATGCCCAACAGTGGTTTCCAATGAAATTTTACGAACGTGCCTTTGCCGGCTGCATTAATGAGACGGAACGTATGAACGCCAAAGCCTTCCATCATTCGAAGGGATCGAGGAATGGCGCGGTCCGACATCAGCCACATCACCATGTGGGTGGCCTCGGTAGTGAGCGAAACAAAATCCCAGAAGGTGTCGTGCGCTGAAGAGGCCTGTGGGATCTCATTATGCGGCTCGGGCTTCACCGCGTGA
This sequence comes from Vulcanimicrobiota bacterium, assembly GCA_030775925.1. Taxonomy (GTDB): domain Bacteria; phylum Vulcanimicrobiota; class Vulcanimicrobiia; order Vulcanimicrobiales; family Vulcanimicrobiaceae; genus JACRUB01. The sequence goes on from JALYIF010000491.1 coordinate 1,863, forward strand.
ACGAAGTCGGGAAATTTGATTGCATCCTGAATAAAAAAGACCGGCATGTTATTGCCGACCAAATCATAGTTGCCTTCGGTCGTATAAAATTTTACCGCAAACCCGCGCACGTCGCGCACCGTGTCGGCGGATCCGCGCGAGCCCCCAACGGTAGAAAAGCGCACAAAAACGGGGGTCCGTACCGCCGGATCTTGGAGGAAGGCCGCCCGCGTATACTTCGACATCGACTTGTACAGTTCGAAATAGCCGTGCGCCCCGTGCCCGCGGGCATGTACGACCCGCTCCGGTATCCGCTCGTGATCGAAGTGCGTGATCTTCTCACGCATAATGAAGTCTTCGAGCAATGTCGGACCGCGCTCGCCGGCTCGTAGAGAATTCTGGTCATCGGCGATCGGCACACCCTGATTGGTGGTTAACCTCTGGCCGGTCGCATCGGTACGGAAAGGTTTAAGAGCATCGGCAACGCGAGCTTTTTTGGCAGCCATAAATATCAAACCTCAATCAAGCGCGGGACGGTTGATACGTCCGATACCCAACAACGCACAAAGCTATGCAACGGATGTATGGAAGCAGCCAAGCTAAAAGCGTCCGATCGCTCCGGCAATTTCCTGCGGCTTCTCGACCGGCAAGTTATGGCCGGCACCTCGCAGCATGAGAAACACGCAGCCCGGAATCATCGCCGCGACGTCGCGCTTGACGCGACTCGGCGGAGCCAGCGGGTCCTTCTCTCCCGCTATGGCAAGCGCCGGTACTGCAATCTCGGCAAGCCTGCTGCTGAAATCCTCCGAGCGCCCGTGCGCGAACCACTTGAACCACGTTTCTTTTTGTGCCACCAATGCGTCATCAATGATGCGCTCCATGGCTTGTTCCAACACCGGCGCCGCCATCGCCGCTCGCTGAAACCGCTCGATTTTTTTCCGCGACCCAAAAGCCGCGTGTGCAAGATCGCCCTGCTTTTCGTTGGGGCGTGTGCCTTTAGCAACACCGGGAGCCACCAGAATGAGCCGTTCGAGGTTGGGCGGACGCAACGTAGCCAGATATTGCGCAATCCGAGCGCCCATCGAGTGCGCGACGAGCGTAGTTGGCGCATCAATGCTTTCCAAGGCACATTGCAAATCGGAGAGATAACCGGCAAGATCGTGGCCGAATTCAGGGCGATCGCTCAGTCCCGCCCCACGGAAATCGAGTAAGTGCAAGGAGTAGCGATCCGGTTCAAGCCGGTGTGCCACCTCATACCACATGCGGCGCGAACTAATCCATCCGTGAGCGAAGAGGATGTGCCGCGGCCCATGGCCTTGCTGCTCAAGGCACAGCGAGACGTCGCCGTTTTGAATAAATGTTGGCGCGGTAGAGACCATCAGCTATGTGTTTGCTTTATGGGCGACGAAACCCACGTCGTCTTGAGCAATGCTCGTATTCTCACCTATCTCGGACTAGCCTACGTCGTAACGGCGTGGGCTTTTAATACAGTCGTCGTCAAACACGCAATCTCCGACATCAATCCGTTGGCGTTTACCGCACTGCGGTTTTGTGCCATGGCGCCTCTCACCGTGCTGCTTGCGCTCGTGCGCAAGGAACCGCTCCACTTCCGAAAGCGTGACATTCCGCTGCTGATCGGCTGCGGGCTCTGCGGTTACGGGATGTATCAATACTTTTGGATTCTGGGACTATCGAACACCACACCATTCGCAAGCGCCTTGCTCGGCAGCCTCACGCCCATCTTTACCCTCGCGATTGCGGCGGGGCTGGGCCACGAACGCGTGCACACCGGCCGGTGGGCTGGGGCGCTTATCGCTCTCGCCGGTGTCGCCATTTTCGAAGGCGCACTGAGCGGGAACTTTGCAATCCGTTTGGGCGATGGGCTCACACTGTGCGCAGCGGCCACGTTTGCAACCTATAACATCTTGTCCTCGCGGCTCCTGAACCGGTACTCACCCCTCTCGCTGCTGGCCATCACAATGGTCATTGGGACCATCGCATTTTTGCCGGGCGCGCTCCCATCACTCGTCCGGCAAGACTTCCATCACCTACCCGCGGTCGACTGGTGGATTTACGGGTACGCAATTGTCTTTCCGATCGTTTTGACATTTCCAGTTTGGAGCTACGGCATCACCCAGTTGGGCGTCGCGCGCGTCTCCCTTTTTGCCTTTGCGGTCCCGATCTTAACCGGAATTTTCAGCGTGCTCCTGCTGCACGTCCCAATTGCCCATTATCAGGTTGTCGGTGGCCTGGTCTGCATTGGTGGCATGGCTGCCGCACAACTCTTTGGGAAATTCTCCTTGACGGCCCTGTGGGCGCAGCGCACGCAACCGATGGAGCGATGACAGGATGCTTTGCCGCCGGGGATTAACGGCACCCGTATGAAGCGACGCGCCTGGTACGGATTGCTCATCCTTCCGTTTATCGCCACTCTGATGCCGTCATTGTTTGCCCGGCACGACCCAGTGGTCGCGGGCTTTCCATTTTTCTACTGGTACCAGTTGCTCTGGATCGTTCTGTCTGCGCTGATTGTGTGGGTGGTGTTGATCGCAACTAAGGATCGAAATGATCACTAGCGGCTTTCTTATCTTCGCTTTTCTGATTCTCGCGGTAACGGTGATGGGTTTTCTTGCCGCACGCTGGGGCTCTGCCAGCCTAGAAACGTTGGAGCAATGGGCCCTTGGCGGTCGCGGATTCGGCACGATTGTTAGCTGGTTCTTGCTCGGAGGAGACCTGTACACAGCCTACACATTCATCGCTGTGCCGGCGCTAGTGTACAGTGTCGGAGCGCTAGGATTTTTTGCCGTGCCCTACACGACAATTGCCTATCCGTTTGTGTTTCTGGTTATGGCCCGCTTTTGGGTTGTCGCCAAAAGCCGCGGGTATGTTACCATCGCGGATTTCGTGCGCGACCGCTTCGGCAGCCGTTCGCTCGAGGTGGCGATCGCACTCACCGGGTTCGTAGCCGCGATGCCGTATATTGCGCTGCAACTGGTGGGCATGCAGATTGTCTTTGCCCAATATGGCGGCGCGCAAGCCATCCTCGCAGAGCGCCTTGCCTTGATATTGGCATTTGCAATTCTGGCAGCATATACGTATACGAGCGGGCTAAGAGCGCCTGCCCTTATTGCGTTTGTCAAAGACACCTTACTCTACGTAACGATAATTGCGGCTGTAACCATCATTCCGGCTAAGTTGGGGGGCTGGTCGCACATTTTTGAGGCCGCCGGAACGGCTCTGGCGACGCACAAGCCGGCCGGGTCCATAATCTTGCCTCCCAATCTCTATTTTGCATACGCATCATTGGCCTTCGGGTCTGCGATGTCGCTCTTCCTATATCCGCATTCGGTTACCAGCCTCTTAAGCGCCAAAAGCAAACTCGTCATTCAACGCAATTCAGCCCTCCTTCCGCTGTATTCCATTCTGCTTGCGCTTCTCGCGCTACTCGGGTACTGCGCACTCGCCGCCGGCATTCACACCAAGGATGCGAACCTCACCATTCCGCTCCTGTTTAAGCAATTTTTCCCCGACTGGTTCTTAGGCATCGCCTACGCAGCAATCGTGATCGGAGCGCTTGTCCCTGCGGCCATTATGGCAATCGGCGCGGCCAATCTTTTTGCGAGCAACGTCTTTCAACAGTTTCAGACAGACCGCCCGGCCTTTGAAACCCGCAACGCAAAGTTCTTATGTCTGGGCATCTGCGCGGCCGGCCTCATGATTAGTCTTTTCCTTAAGGTGGAGTACGCTATTTATCTTCAATTGTTGGGCGGCAGCCTGATGTTGCAAACGTTTCCATCGACGGCGCTCGGATTGTACACGCGGTGGTTTCATCCGAAAGCGCTCCTCAGCGGCTGGGCGGTGGGAATCGCCGCAAGTGTAGCTATGGCAATTGCCACCGGCTTCAAGGGGCAATACCCGCTGCACATCGGAGGCTCAGTGTTAATCGGATATATCGGGCTCTATGCACTCGTACTGAATTTATTCGTCGCGGTGGCTCTTACGTACGTGTTTCGATCGGCGCATATCGGAGCCGGACACGACAACACGATGGTCGCGGATTACGTATGAGCCGCATCTTGCAACCCGCTGACTGGGTTAGACCTAGAGGTTTCTCAAATGGGATCGTTGCATCGGGCCGGTATGTTGCAATCGCCGGACAGATCGGCTGGAACGAACGAGCAGAATTTGTTAGCGACGATTTCTTAGCGCAGTCAGCACAAGCGCTGCGCAACATCGTAACGATTCTGGCGGAGGCTGGAGCAACACCGGCCCATATCGTGCGGATGACGTGGTACGTCACGGACAAAGACGAATACATGGCGGGCGGGCGAGAACTCGGCGCTCTTTATAAGGACATCATCGGCGCCCATTATCCAGCGATGACCTTAATCGTTGTGAAAGCACTGCTAGAGGATCGCGCGAAAGTTGAGATTGAGGCAACCGCGGTTATTCCCGAATGAAAAGCAAGGCTGAAAATGCTGAAGCAAAACTTCTCAAGGCCGCGGGACAGTATCCGGGAGCGTACGAAGATTTCCCCTGGGGAGAACGCGTCATGAAGGTCAACAAGAAAATTTTCGTCTTTCTCGGTCTTGTTGAAAATGGGCTGCGCGTTAGCTTGAAGCTTCCCGACTCCGCCGGTGCAGCACTCGGGCTCCCGTTTGTCGAACGAACGGGATATAATTTGGGCAA
>JALYIF010000492.1 GCA_030775925.1 Vulcanimicrobiota bacterium
GTGCGTAAAGGCATCACGCCATCCCAGCTCGCCCTCGCCTGGGTGCTGGCGCAAGGTGAGGACATTCACGCCATTCCCGGTACGACAACCCGGCGCCATCTGCAAGAAAATTTGGCCGCCGAGACGATCAGACTTTCGAAGGCCGAGCTCGACGACATTGAAGCAGCCTTTCCAAAGGACGCCGCTGCGGGTGCGCGTTATCCGGATATGAGTTTTGTAAACCGATGACTACAACGGCTCAGCCCCGGGTTCGAAACAAACCAAATGCGATGGATTTTCTGAACATCGATGCGTTGCTCACCGATGAAGAGAAGTTAATTCGGGATACCGTGCGCGCATACGTGCGCAACCGTATTCTGCCCAATATCGCGCAATGGTTTGAAGAAGGCATTCTCCCAAAGGAGCTTGCCAAAGAACTCGGCGACTTGGGTCTGTTAGGCATGCACCTCGAGGGGTACGGATGTCCCGGCAGTAGTGCGGTCGCGTATGGGCTCGCGTGCTTGGAACTGGAAGCCGGCGACAGCGGCATTCGATCGTTTGCATCGGTGCAAGGATCGCTTGCAATGTATGCGATCCATCATTGGGGCAGCGAGGAGCAGAAAACAACATGGCTTCCGCGCATGGCGCAAGGCGATGCGATTGGCTGTTTCGGACTGACGGAAGCCGACTTCGGAAGTAACCCCAGCGGCATGCGGACGACCGCAAAACGAGATGGTTCGGATTGGGTCCTCAATGGCAGCAAGATGTGGATCACCAATGGCGGGATCTCAGATGTGGCCATTGTGTGGGCGCAAACCGATGAGGGGATCCGTGGGTTCTGCGTTCCGACGGACACGAAGGGCTTTTCGAGCAACAACATCGAGCGCAAGCTCTCACTTCGCGCGTCGGTTACATCGGAATTGCTCATGCACGATTGCCGTCTCCCTGCCGATGCGGTCTTTCCTGAAGTCCGAGGACTGCGCGGTCCCCTTGCGTGTTTGAACGAAGCGCGCTTTGGAATCATTTGGGGCACGATGGGTTCGGCCCGAGCGTGCTATGAGTCGGCCCTTGAATATGCCAAGCATCGCGAACAGTTCGATAAACCGATCGCGGCCTTCCAACTGACACAGCAAAAACTTGTGAACATGATGCTTGAAATCAACAAGGGTACGCTTTTGGCGTTGCACATTGGGCGCATGAAAGACGAGCACCGCGCGATGCCCGAGCACGTGAGTTTCGGCAAGCTCAATAACGTGCGTGAAGCGCTGGCTATCGCGCGTGAAGCGCGCTCGATCTTAGGCGCAAACGGCGTGACGCTCGAATACCCGGTTATCCGGCACATGAACAATCTTGAATCCGTCTTAACGTACGAAGGCACCAGCGAAGTGCACACGCTCATTCTAGGCGAAGCCATCACGGGATGTGCCGCGTTTAGCTAAGGTCGGCGAATCACCCTTCGACAAGCTCAGGGTGACAAGTGTGGCTCAGGGTGACAAGTGTAGCTCAGGGTGACAAGTGTGGCTTATGGTGACGAATTTCTGGTCGTTCTGCTAACGTTAGTCTAGATTTTTACGAACCGTATCAGGCTGAGCTTGTCGAAGCCCGGCGCACCACCCTTCGACGAGCTCAGGGTGACAAAGTGTGGCTCAGGGTGGCAATTGTTTGTGAAACGTGATGAGGCGTTCCACCTCGCGGAAACCCAGTTGTGCATGCGCGAGTGGGCTGGCTTCGTAGTCCAATGTGGTATCAGATGTCAACTCCGTGAAACCATTATTACGGGCCCAACTCTCTGCTGCGTCCATCAGGGCCCGGCCGACATGTTTGCGGCGCGCTGCTGGCTTTACATACCAGCCTTCAATATGTGGAACGGGTGAATTCAGCGCTCCCTCCGCATACGGACGCAGATTGAGTTGCAGAAAACCAACGGGTGAGTCGTGTAAGAGGGCGACAAACGCAACGGTTATAAATGCATTTGCGCCTGCAAAATACGAAGCCGTTTCCTCGGCGAGCTCCGCGTGGTTCGCATCCGGCCAAAGCGCCAGTTCCATATCCAGCCACGCAGCAGCATCATGCGGTTCCACCGCGCGCACAACAAGCGGGTCCAAGCTCTCTAGCGGCTCCACGCCGCGACGTTCCAAAATGGCGTCGTTACGGCGCCCGTTTGATGCTTGAGCCATTTTGGAAATGCGTTGACCTGCACGATTTGGTAGATGAAAAGCATTGGCAGTTGCTTGCTAAGAATGCGCTGCACTTCGTCGTATGCTGCCTGCCGTTTCGTGCGGTCGAAGCTCGCGATGCCGCGCGCTAGCGCCGCATCCATCTTTGGATCGCAAAAACGTGGTTTATTAAAGCCCTCCGGAGGGATCCGGTTGCATGCAAACTGATCGGTGACATCGGGGTCCTCACCGGGTAGAAATGGATAGAACGCCATTTGAAACTTACCGCCGTACACCGGGCCGCCCAATTGCGCGGGATTGGCAAATTGCTCGATCGCAAATTCTTTTTGCGACAGATTGACGCCGATGGCGCGCTCGTATTCCTGGACGGCATTACCGATGATCGCTGTAGCTTGCGCGCCCTTTGACTCGATGTATAACACGTCGAGCGACCGGCCATTCTTGCGCCGAATTCCGTCAGCGCCAAGTTTCCAGCCGCCTTCTTCGAGTAGGCGGCGAGCAGCCGGTGGATCGTATGCGGGCATTTGTAAGAGCCGTGGATTGTACGCCCACTGGAGCATGCCTCGGCCCGCATCGTGATTGGTATAAATGCGCTGCGAGGCTTTCACGACCATAGCCTTGGCATCAATCGCCATCCCGAGCGCACGGCGCACCGGTTCTTGGCGGGTAATCGGATCCTGCATATTAAAAATGAATGCGCCTTGCCCGTCGATGGGCGTGAGCTTTACGTTGACGGACGGTACGCCCCGCAGTTCTGCGGCAATTGACGAGTCTGCGTTAAAAACGGCGTCAACGTCTCCGCTGCTGAGACGGTTGACCATTGCGTTATAGTCGGGCGTAAAACGCAACTCAATTGTTTGAATTCGGGGAGTACCTTTCCAGTAGTGCTTATTCGCTTGGAGAACAATGCGATCACCGCGGCGCCATTCGAGGACGGTATAAGGCCCAGATCCGATCGGAGCGGTGTTAAATTCGACGCGGTTTAGGTCCGCGTAGCGCGCGAGCAAATGGTCGGGCATTACCGGGTAGACATTTCCGGGGGCGCAAAATAAGGCCAAGAAGGGCGCATATGGCCGCTTCAGTCGCACGAGCACCGTATAGCGGTCCGGTGCCGTGATCGCACTTACTTGGTCGTAGCCAAGCCGGCTCTGTATAAGATTCTTGCCGTTCATCACGGCGGATTGTGTGAACAGGACGTCTTTGGCAGTGACTTCCACCCCGTCCGAAAATCGAACACCGTGGCGGATGCGATAGCGAATGAGCCTCCCGTCCCCTGATATTCCGCCGTTAGCGAGCGAAGGAACGACCAGGGCGATATCGGGGACTAAATTGCCACGATCGTCAAATTTCACGAGATAGGAGTAAATAAGAGCTGCCGTTTCGTTGCCCACTGTGCCGTTGAGCAAGAGGGGATCGAGCGATGCGGGCTCCTGTTGCTGGGCGATCCGCAGCGCCGCTGAGGCCGAGCTCCCTTGTGGCTTGGCCGAGCATCCACACAGGATTGCCACCATCGCTGCGAGCGCTATAAGAAACGACTTGGCCATAACCGCGTGTTCGCGGTGGTGAATCGGGGTCTTTTAACGACGCTTCCTTGCTAAGCCATGGGTGCGCCTTCGATTGTCGAATATAACCACTCCAATGAAGATCTTCGTTTGCGCGCTGCTTGCCTTGCTTCTGAGCCAACCGGAGGCGGTTTGGGCGATGGGAGGACCCTCGGGCCGGCATCGGAGTAAGCCAAAGATCGTTGTCCCCAAGGGCGACGAAGCCGGATGCGACAGCACCGGCCCAAACCTGCTGCTGCCCGCTTGCCTCCCGGCGACCAAGAGCACCCCCGCCCCCTCGCCGGCGCCAACCCCCCACGCTTAGGACCCCTTCGGCGCCTGATCCGACACGAGGGGTTGACGCTGTGGCCCGCCTTTGGTAAACTGCCGAGGTTGTGGTCCACGTCGGTCACGGCTTCGTTTTGCCGTGTCGACGAAAAGCGCGTAGCAGTACGCGTGGCTCCGTGGGCATACAACATATTTTCTGAACTTTAGGACGAGGATCACAATGAAGAATATCCTTGGCCGCAAGGTTGGGATGACGAGCGTGTTCACGGCGGAAGGCAAATATGTGCCTGTCACCGTGATCGAAGCCGGTCCCTGCATCGTGGTTGAGCGCAAGACCAAAGAGAAACACGGCTATGAAGCCGTCGCTCTTGCGTTCGGTGATGTGTCTAAGAAACGCATCTCTGGTGCCCTTGCTGGACATTATAAAAAGAACAACGTCGACGCACCCAAGCGCTGGATTCGCGAATTCCGCGATAACATCGACGGCGTCGAAGCTGGCGCCACCATTACCGTGGCAGATTTTGAAATGGGCGATCGCGTTGACGTGGTAGGTATTTCAAAAGGCCACGGCTTTGCCGGCGGTATCAAGCGCCACAACTTCTCAGGCGGCCCTGCGAGCCACGGTTCGATGATTCACCGTCAGCCCGCCTCAAACGGCGACACGAATGCCGGACGCGTACCCAAGGGCGCGCGCCGTCCTGGCCATTACGGTGTCGACCGCACCACGCATCAAAACCTGGAAGTCGTTCGCGCGGACGCAGAGCGCAACTTGCTGCTCGTTCGCGGTCCGGTACCGGGTGCCAAGAATTCGATGGTAATCATTCGCACGACCGTCAAGCCCCAGCGCAAGGCTGTTGAGGTGAAAAAATAATGCCGAACGTTATTAACGCCAGCGGCAAAGTCGTTCGCGAAGAAGCTACTCCTGAAGTCTTTACGATTGATGCCAGCGCCAAGATCAATACGATCTTTCGCGCGGTATTTCGCGAAATGGCCAGCCCGCGCGCTGGTACCGGCTCGACTCTGCGTCGCGACGAAGTTCGCGGTGGCGGACGCAAGCCTTGGAAGCAAAAGGGAACCGGCCGCGCACGTCAAGGTTCGATTCGTTCACCCCAATGGCGCCATGGTGGCGTGGTGTTCGGTCCCAAGCCGCGCAGCTATAAAACCGACCTTAATAAGAAGGAACGCCGCGCCGCGTTCATTGCCGCACTCTCCGATCGTTTCAAGAATTCGGCCGTGACGCTACTCGAGACCGATTCCTTCAACCTCGAGAAGACACGCGATCTCGCCGCCCTGTTATACGGTAATGTCAAAGATGCCAAGCACGGCCCCACGACGTTGATTGTCTACGGCCGCGACGAACACGACCATATCGGTGAAACCCTACACCGCGTCGGCCGCAACCTGCAGAAGGTCGGCATTACGCACAGCGGCGCCCTTGATGTCAAAGACGTCTTGAAGTACAACCGCATCGTGTTCACGACGCAAGCCTACGGCGACGTCCAAGCCAATATCGGCAAGACTAGCACCAAGTCCGCGGAGGCCACCGCTAATGCAAAGTAAGCGACCCCACGGGGAAACTTTGAATGCTTCCATGGTTGCGGGAGCTTTAGCTTTGGGGGCCCCAGCTTCGCTGGTGGGCTCGCAGTTCAGAACGGAGAGCCATTAAAATGGATGCACGCGATATTATCATCGCGCCGCGCATCACCGAGAAATCGATGAGCAACGCGCTGATCACCCAGTACAGCTTCACGGTGCACCCCCGTGCTACCAAGACGCAGATCAAGCACGCCATTGAAGAGATCTTCAAGGTGAACGTGCTCAAGATCAATACGGTCAACGTCCCCGGCAAGAAGCGCACGTTTGCACGCGGTGGTCAACGTTCGACCAGCAAGCAGTCGGATTGGAAAAAAGCCACAGTCACTCTGAAGACTGGGCAAAAAATTGAACTCGGCGGGGTGAATTACTTTGAACAGTAATCGCGCGCGATTAGGAGTTATTCTCTAATGCCAGTTAAGAAGTATAAGCCGACTAGCGCCGGGCGCCGCTTTATGACTACGATGGACTTCTCCGAGCTCAGCAAAGTTGGGCCAGAGCGCTCCCTCGTTGAAGTCAGCAAGAAGCATTCCGGCCGCAACAATAACGGTCATATCACGGTTCGCCATAAGGGCGGCGGCTATCGGACCCAGTACCGCTTGATCGATTTCAAGCGCACGAAGGACGATATCCCGGCCAAGGTTGCGACGATCGAATACGATCCGAACCGGTCTGCCCGCATTGCGCTCGTCAACTATAAGGACGGCGAGAAGCGCTATATCCTCGCGCCCGCAGGCCTCAAAGT
>JALYIF010000493.1 GCA_030775925.1 Vulcanimicrobiota bacterium
CAGGTAGGCGTTGAATGGTAGCAATCCGCCGAACGGTCCGTACGGTTGCTTCTGAACGGGATACAGCGATCCGTTTACTGGATTCGACGCTGTTGCACCGTTGAAGAAGTTGGACTGGTACGTACCGCCATTGGTGTTGTAACCGCAAACGGTTCGACCAGGGGCGTACAGACTGGACCATGGCGTACTGGATCCGCCAAAGCAGCGATTTACGAGGTTCGACAAAATCAACGTCGCGTGGACTTTTTGGCTCATGTCGTATCCGACTTGAGCATTCATGTTGAACTGCCACGGTTCGCGATATTGGCCCAAGCTCGCAAATGTGCCCGTTTGGGGATTTGGAATGGCCAAGAAGCCATTTCCGGTTGCGATGGATGCGTTGCACGATGTGAAGTCGGCGCTGTTGGGATTTCCACCCGCAGCAGCGACTGCAGCATTGCCACCAGCCTGGTTGTTTCCGCACACGCGCGGGTCGATACCGTTGACATCGACCGGTGAACCGTATGCGCTACCCTGATTGAGTTGGAACGTCGGTGTAATCGTCAACCGGTCGTGCTTGTAGTTGAGATACGCCGAGAACGTATTCGGGCCAAATGACGTGACTTGTCCGCCATTGGGCTGATACGGAAACTCATTAGGATAGACGTCGTAGGAAGCTTTGCGGTCGAGCAAAGGCTGGAGCGGTGAATTGTAGTACGGATTCAAGATGCCGGTCGATGCCGCACCGGTGCATGTGTCGGCGACTCCGGTTCCGTCCGGATTACCGCTGTTTGCAGCGTAGCAGGGGAGCGGTGCGGCTGCAGCTAGCGCAACCTTACCCGTACCGACGCAACGCTGGTCCGTCGTATTCCCGGCGCAAGCCGATGTTAGACGGTTGTACTGGATGATGTAGTCATTGAGCGGATCGATCGTATTGCGTCCGTTGCTAAGATCCTTGAACGAAACGCGGGCATGAGTATAAGTATACGAAAGTTGGCCCGAGAGACCGTTGCGCGAGGGATCGCCCTTCGTAACGGCCAGCTCCACGCCGTACGTGCGTTGCGTACCCACATTCAGTGCCGAAGCGAAGTTCGGGCCGATGCTGATGGTGTTCAACTGTTGCGTCGTGTAGCGATAGAACGGAGAGACTTTGAAAGAGATGTCCGTGCCGTGCAAGCGCTTCTCCAACGAGAGATCTGCGTTGTTGGAAATTTGCGGCACGAGCTGGTGAACGGGTGAATCGAATCCGTATCCGAAAAAGTTCTTGAAATTAAACGCTGCAGAATTTTTTCCGGACTTATCCAGGTATTGGACGTACGCCGTGCTCATCGGCTCGGCATAGCGGCCCAGTGACCCACGAATTACCGTTTCCGGGTTTAACGTGTAAGTAAAGGACAACCGTGGCGATACGACGCTGCGGAAGATCGGGTCCGACCCGCCCGCATTGAAGAAACGCGGGGTGGTTGAGGCGAGGTTTACTGGATCGCTAGCACTCGGATGTGCAAAACCGGCGGGACATGGCACGCCCGCATATTTAACCGAAGGAAGAGCCGGGGGTACTTGGCCCGGAGTAAGCGGGTTTACGAGAGGCGCCTGCGTACCGACGTTATAGCAGTAGGTCGTTGCCGCGGCATTATACCAAAACGGGAAGTCCGCTCCGGGTGCCGACAGATTGTATTTATATTGTTCGAACCGCAGGCCCGCATTGATGAGGAGGCGGTCATTTGGACGAAACTCATCATTAATGGCCTCGGACGTGAATTCGGGACGTACCGTATTGAACGTGCCCTTTTCTCCGGGGACCGTTACGATGTACTGTGCGCCGGCAAGAAACGCAGGAGTGCCCGCTGCTGGAGCAGCGCCAACCGGTGCGGCATAGGTACCTGAGGTAGAACCGCTTAAGCAACTGCCGATGTTGCCGGTAGTCTTGCTGTAGCAGTTTGTACCGTCACTGAGATTTGTGACGGTCGTGCTTGGTCCATTGCTCGGCGTGCCGTTGTTAAAACGAACGACCGAGGATGAAACATAGTTGGCCGTCGCGGTGAACAGGTTTTTGCTGTTGATTTGATCGGCAAATTGCAACTCCGCTCCACGCGTGTGGGCACTGAGTTCGTAGTCGCGGGAGACAGCACCTGAGCAGCAATATCCGCTACCGAGTTTGTACCCGAACGTGCCGAAGGTTGGCGCATTCTGCAACCAGTCTGAGTAGAGCGAGTAGCCGTAAGCACGGACATACGCGTTCGACCCAAGGTTTTTCTGGTATTGGAGCTTGATCACGTTTGAATTGTTGTGAATTGTATTGCGCTGATCGAGCGGGATCGATGATCCCGGCGCACGGCTCGAACCGGTGTTCGGAAACAAGTATGGAATTACGGTCGCGGTACCGGCCTTCTGGCCAAACGACGTACCCGGTCCAAAGATTAAACCGTCTTCGTACGGGACCGTCGCGGTCAAATTCGTCGGCGTGCCGCCGCAATAGCCGAGCGCAATGCACGAAGCAGGGCCACCGAGCTGCGAGGCAATGCCTGCTGCGCCGCCCAGATCGTTGATGCTTTCAGCATACGCTGTTTGGAAGGTCGACGTCGTATAGAGTAACTGGATGTCGTCCTTGCCCGGATCGTGTTTATGCGGAATGCCGATGTGGAAGTTAAAGACGCCTTCGCGATCTTGGTTGGTTGTCTGGTAATTGAAACCGCCGCCTGCGCCGAACGCGACGCAATTTACAGCGTTTCCATACACAGGGGAAGTGCCGTCTGGATTACAGCCCGGGATACCGTTATTGAATTGCGATACCGTGGTCGAAAACGAGCTATTCGAACCGTACAAGCCGGTATTAGCAATGTTTAGATCCCCGCCGTTCGCTTGGTTGAACAAACGAAACTGCTGATCGTAGCCACCCAGGCCGCCATAGTAGGAGAACAAACGATTAGGTGAAGCACCGCCCACTTCGGCGGTAAGCTTGTGATAGAAGATCGGGGAGCCGACGCCTGTTTCGATTTTGCCGAAGCCAGGATAGGTTCCGGTCCTGATGACCTGGTTGATGTAGCCGCCGACGGTGGAACTCGAAGTTCCAGCCGGCCCTGAGCCCGTGTAGACTTGAAGTTCTTGCTGTCCAAGGCTTGAAAGCGATGAACCGGCATAATTATCGAACGCCCGGTTTACCGGAACGCCGTCGAACTCATATCCTACTTGATTGTAGTTTGAACCACGGATGTAGAACGTTTGGCCTACGCCGTAATTACCAATCGAAGCGCTTACGCCGGGTTGCGAATAAATCGCGGAGTAAGCATTGTTGAGATTGCCACCGCCGCCAAGTGCCTGAACTTTTTCGGCAGTGGAAGCATTAACGGAGTAAACGTCGCTTGTGGTACCAGATTTCACCAAATCATTTGCCGCACGCGACGTGACCGAACCAATTTCTTTCAGTGATTGGGTCCGTGTGGTAAGAAGCAACGTTTGGGTTTGGTCTGCGAAGACCGTGATACCCGCTTGCGAGGTGGGTTGGTATGTAGCTTTGGTCACCAACACGGTATACGTGTCGGGTGCAAGTGACAGGAATACAAAGTGTCCTGTTGCGTCCGTCTGTGTGCTCGACGATCCTGACGGCGAATTCGCCGTCACCAGTGCGCCTGCGATGGCTACACCTTTATCGTCATTAACATTGCCGCTGATACCGCCCGTGGTTCCCGCCAGTGCCCATGTTCCCTGGAGGAGAAACGCGACGAGCAGCATCAATGCGATGCCTACTTGACGGAGGGATTTTTTCGGAGTCATTCCAAGCCCTCTTAAAATTTAGATAGTATTTTAATCAAATAAAGGCCGCCGAAATTTCAGCGAACCTTAATCTGATGTGATGCGCCCATTCACAAACGGCGCTCCGAGTCCTGGGGTAAAACGTTAAAGACTTAACAAATATGTGTGAAGCTAATTGCAATTCACCACAACTTGTAAGTGAACACTCGCCTGCTTTAATGCACGTTATAGACGAACACTTGCAACACAAATAGCGAGAGAACACTCGCATGGTCAATGTGGGATTTTTTATCAGTGCAAAAAAATCTGCGATAGCGATACAACCACTCGCCTACTTTGTCACACGCGCGTGATTGGGACCGGAGTTCAAACAAATGATTTAAGAAAACTCTCTACAAAAAAAAGCAGGCGAGAAAACACTCGCCTGCTGATATGGACGTCGTAGCGGCTGAGACCGACAAAGACTCGCCTGCTTTTTATTTTCCTGTAGTGGCCAGCATCCTAGCCTTCAGCAGCTCTGGGATCTGGGACGGCCGGTCCGCGACGGGCACACCGGCGCCCTCGAAGGCCGTGATCTTGCTCTGTGGCGTGCCGAAGTTGCCCGAAATGATGGCGCCGGCGTGTCCCAAGGACTTGCCCGGCGGCGCATTTCGTCCACCAATGAACGCCACGATCGGCAGTTGGGGCATGTGCTCTTTAATGAAAGCCGCCGCGTCTTCTTCATCGGAGCCGCCGATCTCGCCGCAGAGGACCAAGGCTCGCGTCTGGGCATCGTTGGCAAACTCGCGCAGGCAATCCACGAAGGTGCTGCCGATAATCGGGTCGCCCCCGATGCCCACGCACGTTGATTGTCCCAGGCCCGCCCGCGTTAAGAGGTCAACGACCTCATAGGTGAGCGTGCCGGAGCGCGAGATCAATCCGACGTTGCCTTCCTTAAAGATATGGCCGGGCATGATGCCAATCGAAGATTTACCCGGAGAGATCAGCCCGGGGCAGTTCGGGCCGATGATTCGCATGCCGGGCGTTGTGCCAACCACTTTAAGAACATCGTGAACCGGCACGCCTTCGGTGATGCGTACGGCGAACGTGATCCCAGCCTCGTAGGCTTCAAAAAGCGCGTCGGCCGCAAACGGCGGCGGCACAAAGATCACGGTGTGCGACGCCCCGGTGGCGGTTACGGCGTCGGCAACGGTATTAAAAACGGGGAGGCCATGTTCGGACTTTTGGCCACCTTTGCCGGGGGTAACACCGCCCACAATCTGTGTCCCGTATTGGAGCATCCGTCCGGTGTGATACGAGCCCTCGGCACCGGTGATGCCCTGGACAATTACTTTGGTGTTCTTATCGAGAAAAATTGACATTGCTTATACGGCTCCTGCGAGTTTAACGGCTTGCGCCGCGCCTTCATCCATCGTTTCAACCGGCGTGATTCCCGCCTTAGCCAAAATTTCGCGTCCCTCTTTTTCGTTCGTACCGGTGAGCCGCACGACGAGCGGAACCTTGCGTGAGCTCGTCTCGCCCAGTGCCTGCACGATGCCTTTAGCAACTTCATCACCGCGCGTAATACCACCAAAGATATTGATGAAGAGCGCTTTTGCGCCGGTGTGATCCATAATGAGTTCGTAGCACTTACGAACCTTCTCCGCATTTGCGCCGCCACCAACATCGAGGAAGTTCGCAAATCCACCGCCGGCGTTTTTAACGGCGTCCATGGTTCCCATCGCTAAGCCGGCCCCGTTGGCCATGGTTCCCACGTTCCCATCAAAGCGTCGAAAGTTGCGAATGCCAAGGCCGGCTGCTACCGCTAGCTCTTCGTCTTCATCCAGCGGGAGTGTTTTTTCCCATTCGCGGAACTCCGGCGTTTTATAAATGGCGTCATCATCAAGCTCAACTTTGGCATCGGAGGCGATGACCTTGCCATCCTTGGTAAGAATCAGCGGATTGATTTCAACAAGTTTTGCGCCATACTTGAAAAACAATTCGTACACCCCGGCAACAATTGCGGGGAATGCTTTGCGATAGCCGGGATCGAGATTGGATTTAAACGCGAGTTCGCGCCCGATAAACGGCGAATACCCAATCGCGGTATCGACTGCGAATGTTGCAATCTCTTCATGCGCAACTTCTTCGATATCCATACCGCCTTGCGCGCTCACCATGATCACCGGCTTCTTACTGGTGCGATCGATCGTAATTGCGCAGTAGGCTTCTTTTGCAATCTCGAGCGTTTCTTCAACCAGGAGCGAACGGATCGCTTCGCCTTTGGGGTTCTGCCGGTTTGGCGGCATCGGCGTAGCTAAGATTTCAGCGGCCATCGATTTGGCTTGCTCGGCACTGGTCGCGAATTTAATTTTGCCCGCCTTGCCGCGCCCACCCATCAGTAC
>JALYIF010000494.1 GCA_030775925.1 Vulcanimicrobiota bacterium
ACGTCAGGTTGTGCGCTGGTTTTGCGAGCTTTTCAAATTTGGCCCTCAATCCTCCGGGCTACTCCTGGGCGGCACATCGATAGCGAATTTTGCCGGCGTTCTTGTCGCCCGAACGGCAAGCTTGGGCCCCACGGTGCGCGTTGACGGACTTAGCCAAGTACGTGCCAAACTGGTCGGATACGCGTCGTCGGCAACGCACAATTGTGTGCGCAAAGCCTTTGAGATGGCCGGTTTAGGAAGCGAGGCGCTGCGCATCCTGCCGATCGACACATCGCATCGCATCGACGTCCATAAGCTCAATGATGCGATCGAGCGAGATCGTGCCGCCGGGCTGGTTCCGTTTCTGCTAGTCGGTAACGCCGGAACCGTTGATGTGGGCGCAATCGATCCATTGGAAGAGCTTGCCGACGTTGCTCAACGCGAAGGGCTCTGGTTTCATGTAGACGGGGCCTTTGGCGCCATGGCTGCGCTCTCACCCAAACTTGCGCCGCGCTTGGCGGGTATCGAGCGCGCCGGCTCAATTGCGTTCGATTTTCACAAATGGCTGCACGTTCCGTATGACGCCGCATGCCTATTGGTTCGAGACGAAACGTTGCATCGCCAAACCTTCGCATCGGAAGGGCCCTACATTACGCGGATGGAGCGCGGTACCGCATCGGGCACACCTTGGTTTGCAGACTTTGGCCCCGATCTCTCGCGCAGTTTCCGGGCGCTCAAAGTCTGGTTCACGCTCAAGCATTTCGGAACGCAGCGGCTAGCAGAAGCCATTGAAGCAAATTGCCGCCAAGCTTCTTTGCTGGCGGAGCGCATTCAATCAGGCACTCATTTTGAACTCGCCGCGCCCGTGAACTTGAATATCGTCTGTTTCAAGCTTCGAGGGGCGCGTGGGCCGCAGGCGGATGCCGCGAACGATGCCTTAGCCGTCGCGGTTCAGGAAAGCGGCCGGGCGGTCGTCTCGTCAACGACCATTGCGGGACGCCGTGTGCTGCGCGCCTGCTTCACGAACCACCGGACTCGAGATGAGGACGTTTACCTCCTCATCGAAGCGCTCGCGCAGGCAAGCGACGGGCTTTTTAGCCCCTAACGGGGGGCCATCTACCTAATTTTGGGTACTGCGCTTTGCATTCCGGTGCCTCAGAATGGATGGAGATACTTTTGTCCATCCTGGAGGCAAGCATCATGTATAAACTTCTGTCCGCAGCCCTCGCCTTAGGCGTAGCCGCCTACAGCGCAGGGGCGACCGCCGAGGCTCGCATCGTGGGTGCGGGCCTGACTAAGCCGCCAAGCGCGGCTCGCTTACTCAACCTCAATCGTACCCCGCTGAACAACCGCAACGCGCCCCACTCCCGGCGGTTGCGCACGCTGAGCGTGACCGACTGGACAAGTACGGCCACGCAAGGCATCAGCTTGGCCAACGCCGCGTTCTCCGGCCCGGCCACGCAAAACATCCACGTCTCCGTTGCGCTTCAGTTGCACAACGTCAGCCAACTCAATCAATTGGTGGCAGCGGGCCAAGAAGTTGACCCCGCAACATTCCAAGCGCAGTATTCACCGTCCAGCGCCGACGTGGCGCTGGTAACAAATTACCTCTCCAGCCAGGGTTTCTCGAACATCTCCGTGGAGCCCAACAACTTGCTCGTTCAGGCCGATGCGCCGGCCGCCGTTGTTAATTCAGCATTCAATACCTCAATTGGAAATTTCGTCCAAAACGGTCAAGCCGTGTACGCAAATACAACCCCGGCAATGGTCCCGAGTTCTCTCGGTAACGTTGTCGTAGCGGTACTCGGTTTGAATAACGCCCTCAAGATGAGCACCCCGCATCGTCAAAACTGCATCAAGGGAGGCACGCTGCCGAGCGGCGCTCCGTGCGTAAAATTCTACGATCCGCAGAGTTTCAATCTCGCCTACGACGCAGCGTCCACACCGGCTGCAACGCGTACCAGCGTTGCGATCATGACCGCAGGCGATAGCTCGCAAGCGCAAAGCTGGTGGCGTACCAACGAAAAACAATTCGGCATGGCAACGGTGCCCTTAACCATCGAACTCGTGGGTATCCCAACGCCTCCGCTGGCCAACGGTGACGGTGAATGGAATCTGGATCTCACCTATTCACAAGCCATGGCTGGACTGAACATGCAGCACATGTACATCTACCAAACGCCCTCGCTCACCGATCAGGATATCGCTCTCGAATATAACAAATGGGTCACGCAGCATCTGGCTAAAGTCGGCAACTCGTCGTTCGGTGGATGCGAATTCGGCCCGTATCTCGACGGCTCAATGGTCGTCATGGACATGATCTTGCTGCAAGGCGCCGCGCAAGGACAAACGATGTTTGCTTCGACCGGTGATTCCGGCGGATTCTGCGGCGTCGGCGTTCCGAATGGCGTCCCGGCCGGCGCACCCTTCACCGAATATCCCGCTTCATCGCCGTACGCCGTTGCCGTGGGCGGCACCGACCTCTTTACGAACAACGACGGCTCGTATGCTGGCGAAACGTCCTGGGAAGCGGGCGGCGGCGGCAATAGCCAATTCGAATACTCGCCCTACTGGGAAGCTTCAGCCCAACCGATCGCCGGAACCGGCCAAGTGAGCATGCGCGGCCTGCCCGACATTGCCTACGACGCTTCCATCGAAACCGGCGCCGGCATCTATGAGGGTAGCGCTGAGTACATCACGGGTGGAACCAGCCTCTCTTCGCCGATGCAAGCCGGCGTGTGGGCTCGCCTCCAAAGCTCACACGGCAACCGCCTCGCGTTCGCGCCTCCGCGCTACTACAACGTCTACAAAGCCAGCACGGCCTCGGCAGCGACGGTCGGGCCGCCGGCAACGCGTTACTACGGTCCGTATCACGACATCTTGGTGGGAAGCAACGTGACCTACACCGCGCTCCCCGGATACGACTATACGACCGGTCTTGGATCGATTGACATTGCAAAAATGAATGCTGCCATCGGCACCGTCAGCGCAATGTCGCGGTTCCGTCACCTGTAGGTCCGGTACGCCGCCTCGCGGCGCACTCCAGGGCGGACCAACAAAAAGAAAACGGCGCGGCAAACGCGCCGTTTTCTTTTATCTAGCCAACACGCCGCCGCTTGCATCTCGGTGCAAAATATGCGGTGTGATGATGATGTACAGGTTGGTGCTGCTGTACGAATGGCGGACTACTCGAAAAAGATTGCCGAGCAAAGGAATGGAGCCAAGGCCCGGGGTCCGGACAGATTTGAGTGTGTCGCTCACCCGCAAGAATCCGCCAATAATAAATGGCTGACCGTCGCGCGCAATGGCTGTGGTTGTTGTTTGTCGCAACGTTACCTCAGGCACCTTACCTTGCGGGCCTGATTGCGAGGCCGTTACGTTGGAAAATTCGGCAAAAATATGCGAGGTGACATTTCCATCGCCCGACACGCGCGGCTGCACTTGCAAGTGAACGCCCACGTTGATGTAGCTTACATTTTCCTGCACGATAACTGGGGGCCCGGGGATCAATTGCGAAGAAACGACGGGCACCGCATCACCATCAATCAGGGTTACCACTTGTCCATTGAGCGCTACTACCTGCGGAGTGGCTAAGAGATGCCCGTTGCCATTCTTCATCTCGCCCAAAACGCGCGCTTGAAACGATAGATTCGTTTGCGGAACCTGCCCGCTTCCCGCAAGGAGTGATGCCGAAGCAAAGGCGCCTGAACTGTCGTAGTCGACGCCGACGTTTTGCGCTCCCGAGGCGTTAAGTTCAATCACTTGACAATCCAAAGCAACCGCGGATGTTGGAACATCAATGCCGGCAATTATCGCGCGCATGCGCACGACATCCGCGTTTGCTCCAAACAGGACGGCTGCATTTAAGCGCCGGTCGATTGCCAAATTTGGAGTGATGCGCTGGCCAATACTGGGTACAGCGCCCGTTTGATTGTAAATCGGCGACGCAGACGCTGCATAGCCCGCACCGTAGCTTGCATTCGGAAGGCCAAAGATCGACGGTTTTCGCGCAAACTGATCTTGAGGCGCAACTCCGGGACCATTTGAAAAAATTCCCGCGACCTCGCTCACGTCGGCATATTTGAGTGGCACAATTTCTAAACGCTCTCCGGCGGCGTGAGAAATCCCGCCACCAGCAGGAGCGGTGCGCGCGAAAGATGGCGCGGGAGCGACCACTCCGGCGATCAAGATTTCCAGCGTGTTTCCAGAGCGATTGATGCCAAGCGCATTGGCTCCGGTTAGCGCGAGATGCGCCACAAATCCCGTCCCCTTTGGTTGGATCTTCAAACTCTTGAGGGCGCCTACGGAGGGCACGGGCCGCTGCGCTGCGGCTGATACCGCAGCATCTTCGAAGGTAATATCAACCTCCGAAGTATTTTCACCGCTCACCGAATATTTCGGTAGTGCCGGGTCAAAACGCAAGACCATCTGCGCGCCACCGTTCGGAGCAGAATTCGCTGAAATATCAGTGAGCGTGGACTTCGCCGTGTACGCAAGCGCCGTACTTGAGGTTGCGATCAGCACCAGGCCTGCAAACGCGCAGAGGCGCATCAGCGCGGCCATCTTAGGATTTTTTGGGAAGCGGTCTTGCTGGGTTGCCGGCAACACGTTCCCCGCCCGGCACGTCCTTTGTCACCACACTTCCGGCGCCCGTTAGAGCTCCATCACCGATATTGATCGGAGCAACAAGCGACGTATTGGACCCGATAAAAGCATCTCGACCGATCTGCGTCCGGTTTTTTCGCACACCGTCGTAATTGCACGTAATTGTGCCAGCACCGACATTGGTGTTTTCGCCCACTGTCGCATCACCCAAATAACTCAAATGGCTCGTTTTGACGCCGGACGAAAGTGTTGAGTTCTTTACCTCGACAAAATTTCCAATGTGCACGCGGGCACCCAGGTTACCGTTAGCGCGAATATGAGCAAACGGACCCACCGTCGTGTCCTCACCAAGGACACTGTCCAGAATGACGCTTTCCCGAACGGTGCTGCGCGCGCCCACTTTTGCATTAGAAAGTCGCGAATTGGGACCGATCACGCACGCCTCGCCCACTTCGGTTAGGCGGGAAATCGTGCAGTTCGGATAGACGACGGTATCGCGGCCAAAAATCAATTCCGGCTCCAAATACGTTGTCATCGGGTCGATAATGGTGACCCCTTGGGCCATATATTGATCGCACAGGCGCGCGTTCATCTCGCGGCGGGCGCGCGCTAACTCCGACCGATCGTTGACTCCCAACACATCGTGATGATCGGAGGCCAGAACGGGCACAACACGATTTCCAGCATTCACGAGTGATTCAATCGTATCAGTCAGGTAATATTCGTTTTGGGCATTGTCATTGCGGAGTTCGGCGATGGATTTGCGCAACGCTTGCTCGTCGAACGCATAGATGCCGGCATTCATTTCATCGATCGCCTTCTGCTCCGGGGTACAATCTCGTTCTTCGACAATGCGCGCGACATCGTCACCAGTGCGCAGCACGCGCCCAAAACTGGAAGGGAGCGGCATACGTGCCGTGACCATCGCGACACTCGCATCGCGCTCACGGTCCAATCGATCGAGTACGGCGCTGAAGACATTGCTCCCAACCAGCGGCATGTCGCCGTATGCGATAATGACGCGTCCGTCGGCTTGCGCGAGTTCCTTGAGAGCAACTTGCACGGCATGACCCGTACCGAGTTGCTTCTCTTGGATGACACCTTGCACGCCGAAATCCGGCAACCGGGACTGCAATTGGTCGTTGCTGACAACCAGCATCTCATCGACGCCGGCCGCCCGCAACGCTGCAATCGTGTACCATAACATCGGGCGTCCGCAGAGTTCGTGGAGCACCTTGGTTTGCGCGCTCTTCATACGCGTGCCCTTGCCCGCCGCAAGGATGATCGCTCGAACCTTCATGCAATGCTTCCGGCCGTTTGTGCGGTGAGAAACGCGTGCACGCGGCCCAGCGTCACTTCACGCCCAAGCACCTCGATCGTTTCAAAGATTCCGGGAGATACCGACTGCCCCGTTACCGCTACCCGCAGGGGTTGGATGAAGTCACCGGCTTTCACACCGCTTTGTGAGGACAGCGTTCGCAGATTTTCCTCAAGTGAAATCCGATCCCACTCCACGGTATCGCGTAACGAATTCGAGAGCATCCGCAAATTATCTAAGGCCTGCGAGGTGCCTGCGCGCTTCTGAACGGCTTGCGGGTCCCACGGCAAAACCACGTCAGTTAGAAATAAATATTTGTTCGCCTTAATAATCTCGGCCAGCGTTTTCGCACGACCGCGCAAAAGCTCGCAAATAGCGGTCACATGCCAGCGGTCCGTCCGCAATTGCGCAACATCCGGCTCGAACTCGATGAGTTCGAGAACGCCGTCGACGAGCGTATCGATTTTGGCGACCTTCATATATTCGCCGTTCATCCATGTCAGTTTTACCGTGTCAAAAACCGCACCGTGCTTTTGGACGCGCTCCAGATCGAACAGCGCCAGCATCTCGTCGAGCTTCATGATCTCGCGATCTTCGCCCGGAGACCAGCCCAGCAGCGCGAGAAAGTTCACCAGCGCATTCGGAAGAAAGCCCAGACGGCGGTAATCTCCGATTGCCGTAGCACCGTCGCGCTTGGAGAGTTTCTTGCGATCGCTATTGAGTAGAATCGGCAGATGGGCAAATTGGGGCGGCTCGTGTCCGAGCGCCTTATACATCAAAATCTGCTTTGGAACATTGGACAGGTGCTCTTCGCCACGAATCACGTGGGTGATCTGCATCAGCGCATCATCAACGACGCACGCAAAATTATAGAGCGGAGCGCCCCCATTTTTTGTAATGACAAAGTCTTCCACTTCTCCGGGCGGAAATGTAACATCGCCGCGGACAAGATCGTGAACGAAATGGGATGCATGCCGGTCGACGCGGAAGCGCAGGGCGGGAACGGCATCGAGGGCCTGCGTCTTTGCTGCGATTTCGTCTTTGCTCAGATCGCCGCAAGGGCACCGAAAAGCCATGGCCGGATCGTCGGCCTCGTCATCCTGAAAGTCAACTTGCTCGTCCCAGCGCGAACTACAAAAGCAGGGATACACGGCTCCGCTCGCTTTGAGTTTTTCGCGAGCCTCGGCATATAAA
>JALYIF010000495.1 GCA_030775925.1 Vulcanimicrobiota bacterium
ACACGGAGGCCATTAAGCGCAACGTACCGCGCGAAAGCAACTCAAGTTCTTCTTCGGTCTCATCCGTGTGTGCGAAGAAGCGCAGCAGCATCAGCAACATCGTGTCGTAGGCTACGTTATATAAGTCAGCGACATTGTGCGTGAGCTCGTCGGTAAGAATCGTCCCGCCTGAAGCATCTTCATAAAAATGCGTCATCGGGTTTGCAATAACCGGGCGAACCGGTTCGAATACGGCGCCTGCCGCCTGTGCCAGCGCGACTTGCTCTTCGTATTCTATGCGAATCGTGTCGAACACACAAAAGTGAGCGTCCATATGCTCTGAGGTTGGTGCTTCGCCTTGTTGCACGATCATTTCGATGGCGGCGCATGCGGAGTCCGTATCCAGAACCGATTTCAGCTGGCCGCCGAGGTCGACAAAGCGCGCGTTCGCCTGGGCTTGGGGCGGCCCGATGAAGAGTATCTCCGCAGGAATGGTCTTAAATCCGCTCTCTATTTTGTGGTAAAACTCGCCCACGGTGTGGAAATCGATTTCAAATGGTTCGGTTGCGCAATGGGTCGGCATGATGTCGGTCGATTGCACGGGAGGCTTTACGACGCGTGCAAGTATTTCGTCGAACGTACTCTGACGGTCGAGAGACAGAATGCCCTTCTCGGGCATTTCGTAGCAGACGAGCCGCTCGATGGTGGCCTTCGAAAACGGTTCCAGTGAGAGCTCGATGCCAAAGGGGAATGCGGTTGAAGGCATCGGGAAATTCACGCGCTTAAAGTGGGGCGCGCCACCGATGGCGGTAAGCATGTTTGTCACTTGTGCGAGGTGCAGCATCTCTTCAATTGCTACGCCGGCAAGTTTGCGTTTCCAACCACGCACGATGCGGCTCTGCTCCACGGTCATCCCGCCCTCAAGCACGTCGCTTTTTAGAGAATGACAGATGAACAAATACACGCACGCGAGCCCATGTTCGAGTTCGGACGCCCGAGAGAGCAAATAGATGAGCTCTTCACGGGTCGTAACAGGTGCGATATGTGAGCGATCGAGCACTGGGGTCTCGGGCTGCGTGACGGACATGACTTCCAACTTCCGGATGAATGATGTTGGTCTCTGTATAGCCTAAACGAGATCACATCCACAAGAGGAGGCGTGTCGAAGGGCCCCCGTTCCGGGGGCTGCGTTCCAAACGGGACCTAAGGAGCGAAACGGGCGCTATGAACTGCGGCCGCTTCGAGTTTTAGGTTGGCAGGCGAGTGAAGAGTAAGCCGATGTAGGTGAGGAGCATGGCCGTCATCAGCACGGTGATCGCAATGTGGACGCGAGACTGTTTGTTGATGATTCCGATGCACAGACATAGGCCCATAAGAACCAATAGCGCAGATTCCAGCAACGGCTTGTGGACCACGCCGTGCGCGAGAAATTCTTCAATGTAACTCAGCGGCGCTAGCAGGACGAGCAAAATGAAGAAACCGCGGCGGTTTTGAAAATACCACGCCCGCAAATCGAGCTCATCGTCGTCGTCACGATGCGGCAGCACGAGTGCCGTCAATAAATACAAATCGACTGGTATGAGCAACGTACCGAAGAAGCCGCCAAACGTCCACGCCTGCTGGTGGCGCAGGCTGAATTCCGACCACCAATGTTGCACGAGAATAATGAAGAGGAGAATCGTCCAGACGATGCTCGGCCAATAAAGGCGGGTTCGGTGGCGCGCGTGCATGACGCGAACGACACCGCTAAGCAGATTTGCGATCGCCAAACCGGTGACTATCGAAATGAGGACGCTTAAATAATCAAAGGGAGCCATGGCTTACATCTTATAGCTGTGGAGGCCGCTAATCCAAATGTTCACGCCGAGATAGCAAAAGATAATGGTAATGAATCCGAAGACGCTTACCCAGGCGGATCGCACGCCGCGGAAGCTGCTGCGTGTATGCAGATGCATATAGATCGCATACACGATCCAGGATAGCAATGCAGCGGTTTCTTTGGGATCCCATTGCCAATAGGAGCCCCACGCTTCCTTGGCCCACCAAGCGCCAGTGATAATGCCAATCGTTAAGAGAGGCAGGCCTACGGCTATCACGCGATAGACGAGCACATCGAGTTGGGCGAGGCTCGGGAGTGTATTCAGCCACAGTGCAACGTTGTTTCCTGATGCCGCGGCGCTTGCAATATTTGGCGTGTCCATGCGGATCGGGGGTACTGAGGAATCGCTTGCGTATGCAATGCTCGAGAGGCCGCCTGCGTCTGCCGCGTTTGCGGATGCGGGCTGAAGGCCGAGGTCGAGCGTGCCAAGACTGCGCTCGAAGTAGTATTTCACCAAGTAGAGCCCGGAGAGAACAAACGCCAGCATGAACGATGCGTACGAAGATACCACCAGCGGTACGTGGATCTTCGCCCAGTAGGATTGCAACGATGGAACGGCAGGTAGTATGCCTTCATTCCAGGTCAGTGCGTACGCGAGAAAGAGGGCGGCAAGCGCGATGACAAAACCGCCGGCAAACCACAGCTTGTAGCGAAATGCAAAGACGATGAAAATAGCGACCGACATCGCACTGAAGAGTGAGAGCGAACCATACAGATTGAGTAGCGGCCAGATACCGGTAATCTCATAGCGCGCGACGAGTTGCGCAAACTGACAGAGGCAACCGGTGATCACAACGGGGATCGCCAAATTACGCTGCCAATCGTCGCGCGAGAAGAAATACAGCATCAACAACAGCGCACCGACGACGTATGTCGAGAGCGAGATGACCAAGAACACTTGGTCGAGCGACATGGGTTGGCTCATGATGCTGCCTCAGTCTGAAGTGCGACGGCCAGCTCTGCAAACTGGCGTTCGAAGATATCATACCCTTTTACCGTGGTAGCGGCGATGCCGACGGTCCAGGCTTGGGAGGGAGTTGCGCCAGGCTCGACGGTTTGTTCCATTTTGACATACAGGCGCGCTGGGAGCAGATAAAAAGAGATGCAGAGTCCAGCCAAGAGGACGAACGCCCCAATTCCAACCAGCGGAATGCCTGGATCGTAGCGGTACTGCAAGCCGCTGTACATGACGTACTGCCGGGGAACGATTGAGAAGCCGTCCCCAACGTCGATTCGCTTGCCGAGTGGAACCAGTGTTGCGCCCACGGGCTGCCCGTCATCGAGCGCATTGAGAACAACGCCGGGGTTGTTCGTGCGCGGATCGGCGGAGGGCATGCCACTCGCTCGATCGATCGTTCCGACGAATTGCGAGTATTGGATCTGACGGGAGGATTGGGGCAAGGTCAGCGCTTCGCCCTCTTTTAGAATCAGATTCGAAAGATCGGGCACCGGTTTGCCGTCATGCATAACCGCGAAGCGCATGCCGAACCCGTAGCTCGATTGATAAAAAAGTGTTCCATCGATGTCGATTGGATGATTCACGCGGATGGTCGCATCGTGCGACGGAACGTTTTTCCCGGAGACGGTGACATTGGAAAGATAATCCACCGGCTGGTACACAATCCCGCTCTTAGTGGCAATCGGTTCGATGCGATACTTGAAATCGTGTAAGGTGATGGCCGTGTCGGTGTGCGGGATGGCAATCGTTTGGCCTTCCAGCACTGCCGCATCGCCGGAGAACCCTCGCGCCCAATACACACTCGTTCCGGCTGCGATGATGACAAATCCGATGTGGGCGACAAGCACACCGCGACGCGCCCAATTGTGTTTGTCCGCAAACGTCCATTCTTCGCCCCCGAATTCGCGTTTGCGTACTTGCCATCCGCGGGCTGCAAAAAACGCATCGATACGACCGCGCAGGGTCGCCTCATCACCGTGCATTGAGAAACTTGCATGTAGCGGAATTTTGTCAATCTTGACCGGGCGAAGTGCAGGTAGGCGCGCAGGGATGACCCGCTTAAACGTGCAGACGGCTAGCGAGAGCAGGATGAGGCCGATGATGCCGACGTATGCCGGGCTGTGATAGATGTTGTCAAAGCCCAGCCGCAAGATCATGCGCGCAATCGGCGCCGCATACGCAGCAAAATAGACCGCGGAGTCTTTGTTTTGATCGACGATGACGCCGATCAATGTGAGCAAGCCCCAGATCACAAACAAGCAGACCGCAAAGAGCACGTTTGAAAACGTGCGTAGGAAGTCGTCGTAGGCGGCTGCGAGGGTGCTACGCGTAGGTGCCAGCGATGCCATGATTTACGTTTGCCGCTTCCAAGATTTTTCAAGCACGATAATCACCCAGATGCTCACTTCAAAGAGCACATACATCGGAATCGCAAGCATCGCCATCGTGAGTGGATTGCCGTCGGGCGCGGCAATCCCGCCCAAGACGAAGAATCCGAAGATGGCATGGCGCCGGTATTTTTGCAAGAAGGCCGCGCTTACGATGCCGATGCGCG
>JALYIF010000496.1 GCA_030775925.1 Vulcanimicrobiota bacterium
AGCTGTCGGAAAAGGGTCAACCTTTGGCCCCTTAAACGTTCTCCGAACCGCCGACCTGGGTTCCCCCGTCCCCGTCAAGGACCCTTTTCGCTCGGTCGTGGCCTCCTTAGCGTGGCGATCAATGGCGAGGGTTCCCAGGGGAACAGCCTCCGCTCGTTCCGTTCATTCCGCCGAGTCTGACTTGTGATACGGTTCCCGTACTCCCCGCAGTCCTATGGAACCAAGGCTCAGTTCGTAGTCGGCCACTATCGAGTGTCGGATAAGAGCTTCCGTGCTGGACGCCTAACGGCAGACCGTCATACTGCAGTAGTTGCGCTACACAGCTTTTGTCTACCAAAATGACGGGCGGATGACCAGCGGTTGCATAGGTAACTTCGAGAGTTCCCGGCTCGATGCAGCCGAAAATCGCGGTTGCGCATATTTTATTATTGCATAATCAGACGCTTGGTTTGCGCGAGCAAGCACATATCCCGGATCACGGTCTTGCAGCGCCGCTCCAATACTTAGCCAATGCATCGTACCAATCGCCACCCACCAATGACGGGATCACCAGCAGTAGCGAGAGTACGCTGCGTTCCAGCGCGACGTTCCACGGATCAACGCTTAAAACGTCTATCGCGCGGGTAAATAGCACACATGGCAGTACAGGTGATCGACGTGGCTGTGCGCCCCCTGGGCTCTCATTTATTGGCGGAATGCACCTTCCCCACTGTCTATTGCGCCGCAGACACAATCCCAGATGTAGCCGAATTGGCACGAAAGCTTATTGTCGAGCTTTTTGCTTCCGCGGATGAAACGCTGCTCATCCCATTGCCGCGTCGACTCCGCATCCATTTGATCGAACTGAACTGCGTTCTGGAGAGCTCGCTCTATGAGCCCTTGTCGGCTCGGCATACCTTCACGTAGATTGCTTTGTGAGTCGTGCCTGCAGGGCGTTGATCAAGACATCCTTCTTCTTTGAGGCCTCCGATTTGACGTACATCGCATAGACGTCATCTCCCACAAGACCACGAATGCCAGCCAGCACTTCTTCAGTAGTCCCATTCCCTTTTTGCAGAGAGGTTTGCAGCTCGCCGTCTAGTCGCTGCGTCTGAAGAAGCCGTAGAATAGTGTATTCGCACGAGGCACGTTGATACACGTTCCGTTTCGCGCGCGCATGCGGAATGCTCACTCGTTCTTTCAAGAAAAATCCCAGGTCTTCTAAAACACCAATCGCCTCGAAAACCATCGTCGCGCTTGCTAAGCCAAGGTCACGCCGAATGTTGTCGATTGTTGGATTACAAATTCCCCGCTCTTCGGAAAGCATCGACAGGTAGAGATACATGCTGACCTGCCGAGGGTTAAGAACATGAAACAAAAACCCGCTCCACCACGCAGGTATGCTGGTGTAGGGTTCACACTCCCCATCACCTGTGAAACGATTGGCAGCATCAACCACGTACCCTGAGTCTGACAAGTCGTCTCCTTTGCGCCAATGCTCAAATCGACAGACTTCAAAGAAGCCTGTCGTCGGTAGCTTCAGACTGTAATCGGCGTCTAAAATGGTAAGCCCTGCGCGCACCGCGCAAAAAGGGCATTCAGTTTTCTGGTCTGTTTAATTTCACTTCTACACGGTGACTGCATTGCTTGATATATCGCTCTCAAAGACAGTGCTATTTGTGCGAAGCGAAAAACGTGAAGCAGACCTTATACCACCAATTAATTGATGGTATACGGGCCCTTAGTACGCGGTTGCTGCGTGACTTTGCTTCCGACTTTCCTGTGGCTATAAATAGGCGCACGATGAGAGCAGCATCATTCGAAAGAGCTATGGTGACTGCAATACGCTCTTTGCCTCCTGAAGCACATCAAGGATTTCTCGGTCGTTAGGAGGCATTGCCACGGTAGGTCAGCGACGAGCAAATAACAACAGCGCTTAATCACGGGCGCCTTTTATCCGTTCTTAACGGACAAGTCATCGAAGCGTCTACCGAGCACCCTCCGTTTTTACCAAATGAACCCCGTTTTAAGTTAGGAGTACTTTGAGGTGGATGAGACCAGCGGCGCGGATACCGTCACTTTAGAAGGCGAACTCGATCTGGCGAATCGCCCAATGCTTGAAGAGCGCTTTCAAAGGCTTGCACACGTTGGTGTATTGACCGTCGATCTCTCCAAAGTTACTTATCTGGACTCCAGCGTGCTTACCATCCTTGTGAATGTTTGGAAGGCGCGCAAAAACACTGAGGGCTCGATGCGGATCATCCCGTCGAACAGTCTCGCCGTCCAGCGTGTCTTCAGTGTCACTACCCTTGATCGCACGTTGCCTTTCGTCAAGGCCAGCGAGCAAATTTAGCAAAAAGGATCGCAGTGAAAAGCAGCCGCCAGATAGGATTTACATTGTGCGTGGAAGTTCAGCGTTCGCTGTCGAGATGGCGCATTTGTTCCTCGGCATAGCGTCCGCCGGAGGCGGCACCTTTGGGGATGGCGGCGTCGATCGCGGCAAGGTCCGCAGCATCAAGGTGTACCTGTAACGCGCCAAGGGAATCCGATAGTTGTGTGCGCGTGCGCGATCCAACCAGCGGGATGATGTCTTCGCCGCGCTGCAGCACCCACGCAATCGCAATCTGCGATACACTGAGCGCTTTTGTCTTAGCAATGCGAGCCAGTGCTTCAACGAGCGCGAGGTTGTGATTGAGATTTTCACCTTGGAAGCGGGGGCTATGCGTGCGGAAGTCCTTTGCTCCCGACGTCTCTTTGGTCCATCGCCCGCCAATGAGGCCACGCGAAAGTACGCCATAGGCAGTAATGGCAATACCGAGTTCGCGGCAAGCCGGAAGTACGGCGTCTTCGATACCGCGCGAGAGCAACGAGTACTCAATTTGAAGATCAGCAATTGGATGGACCGCACTCGCGCGTCGCAACGTTTCCGCGCCGACTTCGGAGAGTCCGATGTGCCGCACATACCCGGCTTTCACCAACTCAGCAAGGGCGCCCATCGTCTCTTCGATCGGTACGTTGGGATCCAGTCGTGCCGGGCGATACACGTCGACGTAATCGGTCCCCAAACGCACGAGGGTATAGGATAAGAAATTCTTGAGCGCGGCGGGCCGCGTATCGACGCCAAGCCAGCCACTGCCGGGATCGCGCAGCGCTCCAAATTTGACGCTTATGAGCACGTCCTCGCGTTTGCGGCCGCGCAACGCTTCGCCGATCAGCAATTCGTTATGGCCCATCCCATAGAAGTCGCCCGTATCGAGCAGATTTATGCCGGCATCCAAAGCCGCATGAATGGTCGCGATGCTCTCGGCGCGCTCGCTTGGGCCGTACATCCCCGACATCCCCATACACCCGAGGCCGAGGGCGGAAACGGTGGGGCCGGACTTCCCAAGGGTTCTCTGACAAGTAATCATAAATGTAAGGTATCATCCACTGCTGCTAGCAGCAAGCTTTGGTCACAAGAAATGAACACATGACATCCGTTGAAATGTTGTCAGCCCCCGAAACGGCATATTCCCGCAAGACGCGCGCCCGCATCCTGGCAGCGGCCGAGAAGCGCTTCCGGCATTACGGCTTCGTCAAAACGACCATCGTTGACATCGCGGATGACTGCGCGATGTCCAACGCAAATATCTATCGCTTCTTCCGCAATAAGACCGAGATTGTTGATGCCATTGCCGCCACGTGGCTTCTAAAAAGCGAGCGCGTTTGCGCCGAGGTAGCGGCGCGGCCGGGCCCGGCTTCCGTGAGGCTGGTTGATTTTGTGGTTGAGTTGCACCGCTGGAAATATCGGGAGCACTTGCGCGGCTCGCGCAAGTACGAGTTGCTAACCCTTGCAAGCCATAATGGGCGCCCGTTTGTTGTTTCGCATCTGGGCGTGCTCGCCGGCATCTTGTGCGAAATCATCGAAGACGGCAATCGGAGCGGGGAATTCGCGGTGGCCGATCCGCACCGATTGGCTCGTACGATTCAAGATGCCACGATGAAGTTTTGCGATCCACGGCTGGTCGAGCAATATCGCGATGAACCGCTCGAGGAGCAGGCTCGCGAGGTCATGCGCGTGATTGTCGCGGGAATAGCCCAGTAAGTAAGCGGCATGCAACGACGAACCGCCGTGCGGTGTTCTAGGCGTATATGATCCCGTTCTCGATTCTCGACCTTGCCCCAATTACCGAAGGCAGCGACGCCGCGCAGTCATTTCGAAATAGCCTTGCGCTGGCGCAACACGGCGAGCAATTGGGCTACAAGCGCTTTTGGATGGCCGAACATCACGGGATGCCCGGTATTGCTAGCGCAGCAACCGCGGTATTACTCGGCCACGTCGCCGCCGGCACCTCAAGCATTCGCGTCGGCGCGGGCGGGGTGATGTTGCCCAACCATTCGCCCCTGGTGATCGCAGAACAATTCGGAACGCTCGAATCGCTTTTTCCGGGTCGCATCGATCTGGGTTTAGGGCGAGCGCCGGGTTCGGATCAGCGAACCGCACGCGCACTGCGTCGCACCCTCGAAACCTCACCCGACGAATTCCCGCAAGATCTTGCTGAACTTATGGACTATTTTTCGGAAAACCCGCAGAGCGCGGTGCGCGCAATTCCAGGCACGGGGCTACACGTTCCAATTTGGATCTTAGGCTCTAGTCTCTTTGGTGCGCAAGTCGCGGCCGCATTTGGTCTACCGTACGCGTTTGCCTCACATTTCGCACCAGCACAAATGATGGAGGCGATTGCGATCTATCGCGCGACGTTTCGTCCTTCCGCCCAGCTCGCAAAGCCGCACGTCATGCTGGGCTTTAACGTCGTTGCAGCGGATACCGACGAAGAGGCGACATTCTTGGCGACGTCCTGGCAACAAGCATTTGTGAACCTTCGCAGCGGCAAGCCGGGGCGCTTACCGCCGCCGGTGCAAGACTACCCCGCCCGAGTCGGCGCACCAGAACGCGCGTTGCTCGACCACATGTCCCAATGTGCGGCCGTCGGTTCGCCTCACACCGTGGCGAAGGGCATTGAAGCATTCATTACACGTACCGGAGCGGATGAAGTGATGATCGCCTCCATGATTTTCGAACACACGGCGCGCCTCCGATCGTACGAAATCGCGGCGACAACACAAGAAATGCTGCTCCAGGCCGCATCCTAACCGCGCTGCTCGGGAACATAACGAGCCAAATCAAAAACGGTATCCTGAGCGAAGCCTAATCGTTCATAAAATCGGTAGAGATGCGGTTCGGATTTCGGCAGCTCAACCATGACGCTTCCGGCGTG
>JALYIF010000497.1 GCA_030775925.1 Vulcanimicrobiota bacterium
CGCCCATTAAGGTCTTCCGCACTTCGGTGAGCGTCTCGGAAAAAGCAATTGAATTGCCGATGATTCCCAAATTGGCCCTGAGCAGATCGTCGCCCAGAATCGATGCAAGGCCCACGAAGCGGCCGTCACGCCCTTTAATAAAGTACCCGATCGAGCAACAGTCGGGATGGCTGCAGGGCAGTGCAATAAGGTCTTTCGAGCGCGCCCCGTGTTTGGATTGACTCTGCAAGCGGCGCAGCACGCCGGTCGTGGTGATGCGGTCCATTGCGTCAATATCGGGCGACCGTCCCGATCCAAAGACTGGTTGGAACATGACGCCGCCTATGAACGGCACATCAAAGGCCGTATCGAGCACCTCGCCAATTTGGTCTTCGTTCGCTTTGGTGACCGTCATCACGAGCGTCGAGAAGAGACGAGCCTCCGAGAGGCGTTCGACCGCCCGCCTCTTCAGTTGAGTAAGGTCCTCGCCGCGCAAGTGGAGCTGCGTCGATGCACGCTGTCCGTCATATTGCAGATACACTTCGACGCGCTCGCGGTGCGAAGCTAAGAAGGTCAAGAATGCGTCATCGTTCGCAAGGCGTATGCCGTTGGTGTTTACTAAGATGCGGGTGATCGGCAGAGGTACGAGCGCTTCGACGATCTCCCGAAACTGCGGATGCACGGTCGGCTCGCCGCCGCTAAGCATGACGACGTCGAGGTGTCCCGCCTCGCGCTCGATCGCGGTTTGCACCGCGTGCACGATCGAATCAATCGAGAGGAAATGCGATGCGGCCGGGCTCGAACTCGTAAAGCAAGCGGGACACGAGAGATTACATTGTGTTGTGATGTCCAGCAAAAAAATGCACGAGTGCTGGAGATGCGCGGGCCCGAGTCCGTACTCGTACCCCGTCGGAACCGGATAGATGACGCTTGTATCGGGATTGATCTGGCGCGTAGGCACGCGCCACTGTTGCAAGTATTGCCATAGCCCGGTGTCTTCTTCATAGAGCGACCAGACCTCGCCGTGTCCCCGGCGGCAAAAGCGCCGTAAGAACACACTGCCGTCGCGATCGACAAGATGACCGTCGCAGATATCGATCGGAAATTCCGGATCGAACGCCGGATCGTCGGCAAAGCATTTCGGACAGACCGCGCGCACGCTCTTGAGAACGGTGTAGTCGTGAGTTTGGAGCATGATCAGCCTTTCGAAAAGAGCATGGACGCGGTAAAGTCCGGCTTTCGACCGTTTGGGATTTGCATCGGGGGCTGCGGTGCAACACGCTCCGGGACGTTTGCGCCGCAATGCGGGCAAAATGATTTGTCGTCGGAGAACTTTCCACAATTTGGACAGATCATCAGAACAGTGAACCTATTCCGAAGAAATTGCAAAGCGCCATGCCGCCCAACATTACAAACAGCGCGCCAAACAACAGCGCGCGCACGTTAAGTCCTATTCTTTTGTTAACGGCTGGGAAAAAGAGTGCCACGACCAACGCAATAATCACGATCAAGACCATTAGGTAAAACCACGCCGCACCTTGCGAAGGTGCGTATGAATTCGGCGCCCGCTTTCCCACGTTGGCGAAAAAAATGCCGGAATAGTAAACTGCGCCGGTAAGGCCTACACCAAGCAGGATCCCGCCGAACGCCGACAGCGGCACGAACCACCCACCATCGAATGGGACTTTCGTGCTTAGGTCCTCACCGCAATTCGTACAGAATCTTTCTTCCGCGACCGTCCTATCACAATTTGGACAGATCATCAATGCGTCACGTGGCTGCTGAAGAAAATACCGGTGCAGACAGCGAGCGCACCTAGATAAATGACAATTGCGGTAAAGACCATCGCACGTGGTCCGGCACGCACGGCCCGGCCAGGCGGGGTCAACAAATAAATCCCAAGTCCCGCTACACAACACCACAGGATCACCGTCGCCATTCCTACTGCTCTGTCGTTGTGGGGAAAGGCTGAAGTCACGAAAAAGAGCGTGAGTAACACACCGCCCAACCCAACGAAAAACCCAAGGAAGATCATTGAGCATCCGCCGCTGTGATTGTCCAAATTATTTCCAATTGTCGCCTGCCCGCACGCTGGACAATACTCAACGCTCGGAGCGAGCCCGGTTCGGCAGTTCGAACAAATCACGCGCGCGCGGTAATGCGTTGGGTGCGGATAAGCTGCGTAAACTTCGTCGCAAAGAAGGCGAAGCCGGCGATGCAACCGAGTTGCGCGAGGGTCATGCTTCCGGCAAACGTAGAGCCTTCACGGAAGAATTCGATAATAAATCGCGACATGCAAAAAAGAATGCCCTGCGTATAAAACAGACCATTCTCGGGCAACCGGTACTTTCGTTCGATCCATAGTAAGAACGCAAACGACGCCGCGGCACAGGCTGCCATGAAGAGTTGGGTCGGGTACCGGTAGGCTCCGTGATCGTGCAACGCGAGGGCCGCGGCTGTTACTTTGCCGTAGCAGCAGCCACCGATGAAGCAGGCGATTCGTCCGATGGCTTCACCGGCTGGAAATGCAAGCGCGAACAGATCGCCGGTGGGGCGGCGGATGCCGAGATGCCGCTTCATCAGAACGACCGCAATGTAGCCTCCGATAAATCCGCCCTCGATCGTCTTACCCGGCAGGCCGGTAGCTAACAATTGAACGAGATTCGCGCCGATGAGGCCTCCGAACACCGCCGCCTGCATGAGCAGCCAGATGCCGGCCGTCGCGAGGCCGCGGCGCCGTGCCATCCAGGCAAAGACTAAAAGCCCGCAGCCATACGCGACCGCATAAACGGGGGCGGCGGCGAGCCACCGCGTCGACTCGGAAAGGCTATCCATAACGCTAGCTTCGGACTTAAAAACAACTTCCATCCCCCGCTCTTCATTCGCTTGTTCGCATAAGGCGTTCTCGATGCTCAAGACGATGCTCGAGGTATGACCAAGCAATACCTACGCTGCTACACGTAGGCGTAATTGTTGAGCTTGATGCGCAGCTGCGAACTGTTCTGGCTTGTCTGCGGAAACGGTGCTCCGGGAGTTTATTTATAGAGCTGCATTACGGCCCTTGAAGGCTGTGAGCATCAACAATTGCTGGCTGGGGAATTCTCACCTACGGGCGTTGATAAATGCGCCAGACGCCTCAGGTCGCGTGCCACTCATGTGCCAGTTCGGCTTCCGGCTGTCTAGTCTCAAAAAAAACGCCTCGTTTGCACGAGGTAAAAATGGAGCCGACGAGCGGATTCGAACCGCTGACCTGCTGATTACGAATCAGCTGCTCTACCAACTGAGCTACGTCGGCACACAGTGTTATGTGCTTGATGCTACCCGGACCGCCAACCGGGGTTCCCCCGCCCCCTTCGCTGCCCCTTTTCACTCCATATTCGGCCCCATGCCCCACGCTCCGGGTACGGCCCCAAGGTTGGATTAAGCCTGGGCTGGGGGTTGGACCCCCCTAAGCCAGAAGTGGAGCCAGACATAAACCAATGAGCGAATATCCAAATCACGCGCCTGACTTGAACGAGATGCTTGCCCTCAACCAGGCTCACACGGCTGAAACATCATCGCTTGACTCGAGCGCTTTGCGCGCTCTTTGCCAGCAAGCATTCTTTTTGGGCCTTCGCGGCGCTGGAAAACATGCATTTCTAATTGCGCTAGACCAAGATGCACGGTATTCAAGCCCCAATTTTGCTTGGTTCAAAGCGCGCAGGTCGCGCTTTATCTACGTGGACCGCGTCATCGTTGCTAGCGAGATGCGCGGCGCCGGATTAGCCCGTCAACTTTATGAAGAGCTTTTCATTGCGTGTCGCAAGGCCGGCCACGATCTCGTTGCATGTGAGGTGAATGTGCTCCCGCCGAACGTGATTTCTGAGGCGCTTCATAAAACTCTCGCCTTTGAAGAGGTTGGGCAAGCTCAGCTCTTACCGGGAACGAAAAGAGTCCGTTATTTGGTCAAGCATCTGTAAGCTCCGTGCTTTTAGTTCCCCGGTGCGCAAAGTTGCTGGATCTGTTTTAGTTGAGCGGACGTGCGCACTTGGGTTGCGTGCAGTTGAACGCGCAGATTCTGCACGTC
>JALYIF010000498.1 GCA_030775925.1 Vulcanimicrobiota bacterium
CAGCTGGACGATCGCCGTTTCGACAACCACGAATCCCGCCAATAGCACCGGTGCGCCTACCAATGAACTCTTGACGTCAATTGATTCGGCCAACTCGACAACTGGCTCGGGGATGGTAGTCGATCAGACCGCAATGGCTGTGGTCC
The DNA here is from genome assembly GCA_030775925.1 of Vulcanimicrobiota bacterium. GTDB lineage: Bacteria > Vulcanimicrobiota > Vulcanimicrobiia > Vulcanimicrobiales > Vulcanimicrobiaceae > JACRUB01. The sequence goes on from JALYIF010000498.1 coordinate 147, forward strand.
CAACCGCCGGTACGCTGCAACTCGCCCATGGCCCAACTGGCATCACGCCGCGCCGCTTGCCGTTTGATTTGATTGAAAGTTTCCGGCTGGCCATCGGCACAACCGATCCACTAACGCCGGTCACCTCGCCCATTACCTACACATTCATCGCAAACTAGCCAGCCTCCGAAGTCCGCGTGTCGTCCTAAGCGTTCCGCTGTCATCCTGAGCTCTCCACCGTGTCATCCTGAGCTCGTCGAAGGACGCTTAAAACATATCTTGCGAGAACCGCAACGACGAAGCGCTATTATCTAACGGCCCATCCTTCGACAGGCTCAGGATGACACGGTGGCTCAGGATGACACGGTGGCTCAGGATGACACGGGGAATCGTTCCCTACCTTGGTGTTTGTCGAGTGGACGAAGCGAGCGCTAGTGCGACGATTCCTAGAAGCAACACGGCACTATAAACGGTGCTGGATTGCTGGTGCAGTGCAGCGTACGCCGAGGTGTGTAGCGCGGTGTGTTCCATGTCGGGCACGACACGGCTAATCTCATAGAAACTCAAGAACCCCATGACCACAACAAGTCCTGCGAATGCGTATGCAGTCCGTCCGTTGCGCGTCGGCAGCAAGAATGTGGTGAGGAGCGCAAGTGCAGCACAGGCCCAACCAAAAACCGTGGTTGCACGAATGGTCGCCGCGACGGTCGCGGCAAAGAGCGGTGTTGCGCCCATGGTATGGAAAGCGGTTGGCGCGAAGATGAAGGCAAAGCCTGCCATGGAGCCAACCCACAACGCCATGGCGAGCGTGCGAAGCATTTCGATTGAAAGATTCAAGCGATTCATACGCCCTGAATTGGACCTTGCGTGCCTGCGGACCCACTGACCGTTGCGATCCAGGTGGCGCAAGAGGCGGGCGCATTGCTCATGGAGTTTCTGCACGGCCCGCTGCAGATTCGTGAGAAGGCACGGCGGGCGGATCTAGTAACCGATGCGGATCGTGCTGCAGAAAGACTGATCTTCGAGCGCCTTCGCGCGGATTTTCCGCAAAGCACGTTCGTAGGAGAAGAGGGCGGCGTGCATGCCGGCCCTTCAGACGAGCGCTGGTACGTGGATCCCCTTGACGGAACGACGAATTTTACGCACGGCTACCCGATGTTCTGCGTTTCAATTGGTTACGAGCGAGCTGGAGAACTCGTTGCCGGCGTGATTTATGCTCCTGTTTTTAAAGAGTTGTATGTCGCCCAGAAGGGTGCGGGCGCGACGCTCAACGGAGAGCCCATAGGTGTGTCAGACGTTTCGCGGGTTGCGAACGCGCTCGTGTGCACCGGATTTCACCCGGCCGATTTCGCGCGAAACGGTGCGCATTTTGGGACTATGTCCGGGCACGCGCAGGGCGTCCGGCGCGATGGGTCAGCCGCACTTGATCTGGCCGCTGTGGGAGCGGGGCGCTTCGATGGGTTTTGGGAATTCGATCTCCACGCATGGGATGTGGCTGCCGGAGCGGTCGTGATCACGGAAGCCGGCGGGACCGTAAGTGCTATTGATGGTTCACCGTTCGTTGTGGATGCGGGCTCGGTGCTCGTTTCAAACGGCCGCATTCACGAGGAGATGCAAGCAATCCTGAAGCACTCTTGAACTTGTACGATCGGAGGCGCGCTTATGTCACTGCCTACAGCGGCTCGCATTTTTGGTGTTATTTACCTCGTGGTCGGAGGGCTCGGGTTCGTTCGAATGCTCTCACCGGCACTCCCCGATCCACCGCATTTGGTGATCGGTACGACGGTCTTCTTGTTTGGACTGTTTGCGGTCAACGTCGTTCACAATATCATCCACATCGGAATCGGCCTGGGCGGCCTCCTTGCCGGCGGGCAATTTGGTTCTGCGCGTAGCTATTTTCGTTTCGTCGCCGTGGTGTACGTGCTGCTCGTAATTTGCGGATTGATACCCCTTACGAATACGTTTTTTGGAATCGCGCCGCTTTTTGGACACGATATTTGGCTCCACGCGCTTACCGCGATCGCGGCAATCTACTTTGCACGATTGCCGGCGCCAGTGGATGAAGCAGCTTAGCTGCTAGGTCATGAGGCGGCTCGTCCAGTCGCCGCGGCGCAGACGCAGATGTGTTGCCAGCGCTCGAGCCGACCACGCGAGAACCCAGGCAATCGGAATTGCGTACAAGCCGATATGCAGAAAAGCAATTCCCACCCAGGTAATCGGCAGTACGAACAAACTCGACAGCAGGCCGGCAAACATTGAAAAGCGTGTGTCCCCCGCGGCGCGCAGGGGCGCCATGCTCACCATTGCATATCCCTTGATTGGCAGCGTGATCATGTGGAGCGCCAGTGGAACCGCCGCGAGTGAGGCGACGGCAATATTCAACGTGAAAAGATATGACAAGGGCCAAGCAAGTGCTGCGACGACAATGGCTGCGACGATCGTAAATCGAATTGAGAAGCGCCGTGCGTCCACAAAAAAGGTTTGCGCTCCAGCGGGATCTTTTGCGCCGAGGCGTTGACCGATCACCGTCTGCGTTACTTCCTGGAGTGGAATCGGGACCACGAACGTGAAATCCGAAACAATGTTGAGTGCGCGGAAACCAGCGAGTGTTAGAGCGCCGAGCGGTGCGAGCATTCCAACGATAAACATATCGGGGGCGAGGACCGCAAGGAGAAAAACCACTTCCGGCAACGATAGGCGTGCCGTCTGCAGCGCGAGTTTTGGATCGATGCGTAAGCTGGAAAATATTCGGTACTGGGAATGGTGGATTGCGTAGGCGACCATGAATATGGCGCCACATGTCTCTGAGATAAGCGAAGAAATCCCGGCACCGACCACTCCAAGAGGATGATGGGTAAGCCAGCCCATGGCGAGCACAAACACCAGTGGAACGTGGACGATGTTGATGACGAGCAGGAGCTGCAGTTGCACGCGGCGATTTCCGGCTGCGCCAAATCCACTGGCCAAGACGACCGAGATCATGATGGGAATGAGCGACATGCAGCGCAAAATGAGGTACTGCGCGCTGACGTGTACGCTGCTTAGGTGGCCCATCATGAGATGCAGTACGGGTTCGGCGAAAACCAGGCTGGCGCCAGCGCACACGGTGGCGACCGCGAGCGGAGCTACAAATCCCGCGCGCACGATCTTGCCGAATCCGTCGAGATCTCCCGCGCCAACACGCTGCGCTCCCATAATCGATACGCCGCTTCCAAAGCCAATGAGCGCGAAAAGGATGGCAACGAATACGGCGATTGCGCCGGTCGCGCCTGCAAGCGCAATGGTGCTGATGGCGCCGATGACGATTGTATCCACGACGCCGAGGACCTGATCCCCAAGCATCGCATAGGCGATGGGAAGCGAAAGGCGCCGGAATGCGGCGCCTACGTTGCGATGATCGACGATCATCCCGGCTTCTTGTGCGCTAGTCAAACTTGGCGGATGCGGTCAAGCGCTTCGAAAAATGCGTCGATATCGGAGTCGGCTGTATAGAAGTGCGGGCTCAAGCGAATGCCGCAACCTGGCCGGTAGTCGACGAAGATGCGCTCCTCAATGAGTCGCTTGTACGTTCTCTCAGAATTCTCAAAGTCGATTCCGATCCAACCGGTGCGCTGTTGCGCTTGAAGCGGGCTGTTAATGGTGAGACCGCGCTCCACCGCGCATTCGACGATCTTGGTTGTTAAGCGTATGTTGTGCTCTCGAATTGCGGGAACGCCGGCCTCTTTGATAATATCGTGCCCCGGTTTGGCGACCACGTAGCCGGGAATGGTCGGGGTTCCGGTTCCCCAGCGGTACATGGAATCGGCGTAGGTCATTGGTGCCGGCTCAAACGCGAACGGACGCGCATGCGCCATCCAGCCGGTAACCAGGGGCTCGAATCGAGACTGTAACTCCGGTTTTACGTACATCCAACCGCAGCCAGGGCCTCCGAGCAGCCATTTGTGGCTGCCGCCTACGACAATATCCAAATCCCATTCGACAACGTTGTACGGGAAGACACCGGTTGTTTGGTACGCGTCGACCACGAGTAGCGTTCCCGTGGTTCTGCAGTGTTCCTGAATGGCGCGCACGTCGCAGATTGCACCGGAAACATAATAGGCATGAGACAGCACGGCGACGACGGTTCGCTCGGTAATCGCGGCGATAATGCGCTCCGTGGGAATCGTGCGTCCGTCGTCGGACGGAACGATGCGTACCTGCGCTCCATACCTTGCAAATTCCGTCCAGACGTAGGTGAGTGAAGGAAATTGCAGTGCCTCATACACGACCTCATTTCTCGACGGTGTGAATTGCAATGCGCTGCCAAGCGCAGCTTGCATCACCGACACGTTGGGACCCAGGAACATGCTCCCAGCCGGCGCACCGATGATTTCGCCCAGATTGTCGGCAATGACGCCGATTTCGGGTAACCAGCGTTCCCAAGCCTCCGGGCCGTCCGTAGCCCAATCGTGCCAGTAGGCATCAAGCGCATCTTTGGCCGCAAGTGGCGCCGCGCCCATCGAATGGCTCACCAGATAGGTTGAGTTTTGTAGAATTGGAAACCGCTCGCGAAAACGGGCGCGTGTCAGGACGTGTGTATCAGCCACCGTAGGTATCCCCTCCCAAATGCGTACGTACTTCCCAGAGCTCGGGAAAAAATTTCTTATCGAGTGTTGTCGCGAGGTAGGCAACACCGGGCGAGCCGCCTGTCCCCATTTTCGACCCGATCATGCGCTCGACCATGCGGACGTGACGCCCGCGCCATAATAAGAAACGCTCGTCGAACTCCACCAAGTCTTCCATGAGCATGTAAAGATCGTAGTGTTCGCTTGCGTGCTCGTAGATCGTTTTTAGTGAGTTGATGCGTTCATCGTGCGTCGCGACGGCGAATCCGCGCTGAGCGAGCAACGTGAACATCGCGTCGTGCAGCGTGGGCTCGTTCAGGCGCCGTTCGAGCTTTGCTCGTTGGGCGTCGTCCATCTCAAGGTGCTTAAGTGCCTCGGTCTTCTTGAGTCCTCCCAGGAATTCGATTTCTCGAAACTGCATCGACTGAAAGCCGCTCGCCGGATTGAGATGATCGCGAAATTCGTTAAACTCTTGCGGCGTCATGGTCTCAAGGATGTCAACTTGTTGTTCCAGGAGTCGCTGAATGGTATGAATGCGGCGAAAGTGTTTGGCCGCTTTTAAGAGATCGGATGATGCCAAGTGGCGCATCACCGCCTCAAGCTCGTGCATGATCTGCTTAAACCATAGCTCGTAGACTTGATGGATGATAATAAAGAGCAGTTCGTCGTGGTGGGCCGGCGTGCTCAGCGGGGTTTGCAGTTCCAACAGTTGCGGAACCTTTAAATATGATCCGTACGATACGCGTTCGCTCACGGGGAGACGCGGACCGTAAACGTCATGGACTTTGCTGGCTTCACATGTTTCTCCCATGGACGGCGATAGAGAAATATCAGGCGGGCGAGGCCGGGTTGGTGC
>JALYIF010000499.1 GCA_030775925.1 Vulcanimicrobiota bacterium
AACCGACGACCGTGGACAGCAACAGTGCGGTTCCCACGGCTTCGGCAACAAAACGCCGTGCAAGAGTCATGCCGGGCAACAGCTCACGTCGGTGTCCGCCACCGTTGCGCAACACGTCGTATCGTCATTGTCCCGTTCTGCGGTGTCTTCGTGGACTGTATAGACTTCCCAACGCCGTCCCTCGGGGTCGGTAGCCCATGCCTTTGTTTGTTTGGCGTAGCAGCATGTTTCATCGCGTTCGATATCAAGTGGGATCCCCGCGTTCTGCAAACGCTCGATCGCGCCATCAACCGCATCGGTGTTTTCTACAACGATGCCATAGTGTGCGGACTCTCCCAGCTTCGTTGTGTCATCGAGACCCAGTGCGAGTTCAAGGCCGGGACGCTCGGTGATGAAGAGCGCGTAATCCGGGTAGTGTTTTAGGGGCGCGGAATTGAGGAGCGTTTCATAAAATGCGACGCTTTTTTGCAGGTTGCGGGTGCGCAAGTGAAGGTGCATTTTCATGCTGGGACCTTTCTTGGAAACGCGCTTTCGAGGGCGCGGTAGACACGCTCGTGTTGATCGGGCGCGAGGGAATAATACACCCACGTGCCGCGACGTTCGCACAGCACTAGGCCGGAATCACGCAAGACTTTTAAGTGGTGTGAAACGGCAGGCTGGTTGAGTGGCAGAGCGTCAGTAAAATCGCAGACACAAATCGCGTCATCAGCGCGCGCCAGCGCCGCGAGAATGATTAGACGATGCGGATCGCCGAGCGCTTTGAAGAGGGCTGCTTCGGACGAATAATCTCCCCCAACCTGGGCAGGCGGACAGCATCTTTGAATCGACATATTTCGATATTAGACATTGAATCGATATTTGTCAATATAGGACCGGGAAGAATGGCGGCTCGTCCGGCCGCCATTCTTCTCAGGTCTTAGATCTGCGCTCCCAGATAGGGGAAGCGATTGGTCACGCCGCGAGCGTCCGGCGGCACATGATTGCTAGTCAGGCACGGAGTTTCATTTCCATCGTCTTGGGCCAAACCTAGCTTGGGAATTGCCGCGCCGAACACGGCTTGAAGTGATGGATCGATCACGACGGTGGAGGGACCACGCCCTCCGAAATTTCCCGCTTTGGTTTCCACGCCGAGATACCCGGCCGGCGCATGTTTTGATAAGTCGGCCGAGAGTTCGTCCGGAACCAGAACGCCTTTGAGCACAGCCGCGATGGCGCTCGAACGTCCGGCGCCGTTGGGAGCTTTGGCGGTAACAAACGACATAATGGAAGCAGACATAACGGGGTCGTTCCAAGGCGTCGCGCGGTTGGTGGCATCGTGATCTTTAAAGGCTTCAAATGTTTCTTTGATCGCCGGGCGCGCCGTGCGCTCAATTTGTGTGAAGTCGCCGCCCGCGCTAGAAAGTGAGGTCGTCGCGTACATATGGATCACGCCGAGTTTGCCATTCGCTCCCGCAAATTTGGCTCGGGGAACCTCGGCAACCAACGCCAGCACGTTGTAATCATGGAAAAAGTCTTTCCCAGGGGTGCGGAAGCATTTTGCGCTCGGCGGCGGAACACCCACCCCTGCGTCATGATAAAACGCATTGCGGTCGGGCAAAATTTTGAGCAACTGCGCAAGATCGAGAAAGAACGGATCCTTCCGCGGTCCGGCAAACACGCGGATGCCGTCTTGGAGTTGGGCGACTGCATTGAAAGCAAACGATTGCGGCGCCCCAACCCAGTTGGATTTTACGCCCGGAGATGCGGGACTTGCGGGCCCGTACATTTCAAGATGCTGGTTTCCCGGGCCGCCGACGGCGCGAAATTGAAGGACCGTATTTTCCTTAAAGCCACCATCGGTGCTGACTTTGAACTGGTACATCACCCCAGGATCAAAATAATATCCGCTCGCCATGTTGCGTGGAATAAGCGCATGAATATCCATTGCAAGGACCACATTGTTGGGATTTGCGGCCGGAAAAAGGAAAACATCGGTGATATCGGCGCCCGGCCGGCTTACTACAAGAGGTGCTTCTTGGTGATCGGATCCATTGGCGACATTTCCTAGGTAGAAGACTGTTACCAATGAGATGATGGCCAGTAATAGATATCCAAACCGTTTTTGCATGAGAACTCCGGCGAGTGCGCTCGCTCGCTAGCGAGGTGCGATACCTTCCAACGGCAGAGCACGTCCTTTGGATTGCGTTGCGCAAACGGCGCCTCTGCCGCGTCTCTCGCGGGGAAAGGCGTTCGGGCACTCTTGAAGATCGTGCTGATGCCGGATGGCATCAAAAACGCGATCGTGATCTAGATCGCGATCAACCTGGAGTTGCGTTCCGCAGTTTTCACACACATATTTCAACGTCCGACACCTCCTGTAGCCTGGAGCGGACCCGAGCCGCTGAGAATCTAAAAGATATTTTACGTAAAAGCGGCCTCCAAAGATGTACGCAATTGCTCACCCGTCCAGAGCGCTTGCCGCCATGCCTGGCCAAGGCTGACGGGATGTCGCCACAGGATGGAAAATGTACCGGTTGTGGAGCCTCCTCGCACGTGACCAAAGCCGATATTCTGCGGTTGACGCATCTTTCAGACTGCGCGGGTTGAGCCTCTAAGATGGACGCAAGCGTCCTCGCGCAAGTCTTGCGCGAGCTTCCCGTCATCGATGACCAAAACGTTCTTGTCGGTACGGCAACGTCCGATGATGCCGGTGTATACCGCATGTCGGCCGAGCTAGCGCTCGTTCAAACGGTTGATTTTTTTACGCCTATTGTTGATGATCCGCGCACATTCGGCCGAATTGCTGCGGCCAATGCCCTCTCAGATATCTACGCGATGGGAGCGCGTCCAATCACGGCTCTGGCCGTTACCGCCTTTCCCGAAACTCTCGATCCTACAATTTTATCAAGCATTCTAAAAGGGGGCGCCGAGAAAGCCAAAGAGGCCGGCATCAGTGTGATCGGCGGCCACACAATCAAAGACCGTGAACCCAAATATGGTCTCTCGGTAACGGGCGTGGTCCATCCAGATAAAGTAATCCGCAACGACAGCGGGCGGCCGGGTGACGCGTTGATTCTAACCAAACCGCTGGGTACGGGAATTCTCACGACGGCGCGGCGTAAGGACCAAATCGATGACGATGACATGCGGGAAGCGATTGTATCCATGGAGGCGCTCAACCGCGCAGCCAGCGAAGTGATGATCGCGTGCGGTGCGCGCGCAGCAACCGATGTAAGTGGATTTGGATTCCTGGGTCATTTACGCGAGATGACGGGTACAACATTGGGCGCGGAAATTGATTCCCAAGCGGTGCCGTTGCTTAGCGGCGTTTTGAAACTAGCCAGATCGGGATGCGTACCGGGTGGCACGCAAACAAATTTGCTTAACGCAACGCATGCTGGTGTTAAGTTTGATCCCGCCGTCACCGAAGCGATGCAGCTTGTGTTAGCCGATGCCCAAACCTCAGGCGGGCTGTTGATTGCCATCGATGCAGAACGCGCGCAAAGCCTTTTAGATGCGTTGCGAGCGCGGTCAGTTCAGGCTTCGCTCGTTGGACACTTGCGAGAAGGCCGAACAGTCACCATACAGTAGTGTTTCGCATATTATGCAGTTGCCAAGCACGTCCCAGCGCTCTTAGGCTCGCCGTTCATTTTTGGTGAACAGGCTTCACATCGCATCGGGCGTATAGTGTTGTTC
>JALYIF010000500.1 GCA_030775925.1 Vulcanimicrobiota bacterium
ATTCAGGGCATTGGCGCGACGCTCGTTGAGCGGATTGACGGAGATTTTTATACCGTGATGGGCTTCCCGCTCGGCCGGTTTGTCCGTACGCTCGCACGCCTGGGTTTTGCACTCAGTGCGCCGAACAAAAATGCCGATACAAAAGAATAACCGGGGGAATTGTGTTTACCTATCGAGATGAGCGGCGGCTGTTCGCGGTAATTAGTGTAATTATCGTAGCGGCTCTTGTTGCGCTCATCCAAGTAAGCGCTGCCCGGACCGGTGCCACCAGCCCGCTCTCCGCGGTGGTCACCTCAATCGCCGATTTCTTTGATACCGTCGTTGGCACATCGAGCGTCGCCGTGCGGGGTGGCCTCGTCACCATCGGCCAAACGCCTCATTTGCTGCGCGAAAACGGGCAACTCCGCTCGGAGAACGCCCGGCTCGCGCAAGAGAACGCCCGCCTGGCCGAACGACTCGCTGGACTACATGCCGACCAAAAGCTCGCTCCCACGCTCTCAGAGTATGCACACTCCGTCGAAGGCCGCGTGGTTGGCTTCCCGCCCGAGAACGAATCCCAAAGCGTGACCATCAACAAAGGGTCGCGGGATGGCATCGGCCGCGACGATGGTGTCGTCAACGAACGTGGCGTGGTCGGCCGTGTGGTTGAAGCGACGCCGTTCATGAGCAAGATTTTGCTAATCACCGACTATACCAGCAGCGTTCCCGCAATGGTACAGCGTGGCCGGTGGTGGGGAATTGCCAAAGGGAATCTCACAAGCGTGCGGCTCGAATATATCTCGCAAGATGTCCCGCTTCGGATCGGCGACCGGGTTGTTACCGGCGAAGCGCGGTCATTTCATTCCGGAGCGCTCATCGGTGTCGTCACCAAAATCGAGCGGAGTGAAACCGGACTCTACCAATCGGCGGTCGTAACGCCGGCTGCCGACCTGAATGCTCTCGACCGGCTTGTCGTTATCCCGAAGTAAGTCGCAAGAGGCGCCCTTCACGGGTCCAAGCTGGCAACGCGCGGCAATCTATCTTGCCATCGCCTTGCTCGTTCAAAATACCGTGTTGCATTTCTTCTCCTGGCGAGACGCGACGATCAGCCCTGTGCTCGTCGTGGTCGTCTGGTACGCCATGCGCACCGATGTCCGGCGCGGCGCGATCTTGGGGTTAGCTGCGGGCTTTGTTGAAGATATGCTCGGGGCGGGCACCGGCGGCGCCTGGACCATTGCCACGACACTCACCGCCATCATCGCTAGTGTGGTTTCTCGCGGGTTCTTCGAAGACTCCATCCCCCTGGTGGGCGGCGTTGTCATCTTTTGCACGCTCGTACGCAATCTGATTTTCTGGCTCGTGATGCAGGCCCAAGGCTTTCCACCAGGACTCGGATGGATGCACTTCCACCGGAGCTTGTGGCAGGCCGCGCTAAACGCGCTCTTTGTCGTGGTCGCAATGGTCATCGCTCGTCATCGCGAGCATCACGGTGTTATGCGATGATGAAACCGCACCGCAATGTTTTCACCCGCTCGCCTTTGCGCCTCGGCGCGTTTGTGGCTGCGGTTGCGGTTATCGTACTAGGACTGGTCTTCCGCCTCATTCAGGTACAACTCGTACACGGTGAGGAGTATCATCGCGCCGCGAACGCCAATCAGATTCGTTTGATACCGGTTGCGGCGCCGCGCGGCATTATGTATGACCGGACCGGGCACGTGCTCGTACGCAACCGCCCCTCGTTTGTCGTCGCGCTGATTCCCTCAGAAGTAAAGAACGTTACCGACGAACTCCACACGCTTGCAAAGACGATCAACATTCCTGAACCGCTCTTACTTCAGCGTCTGTATCACCATCACGGTGTGAATTACGATACCTTCGATCAAGTACAAGTCTACGAGCCCTATGGGCCGGTAATTTTGGCCTCCGATCTATCGGGGCCGCAGATGGCTCGTCTTGCGGAGCTGCGAAACGATTTGCCTGGGGTCGACTTGGAAGCGCAACCCGTGCGGGATTACCCCACCAAAACGTTTGGTTCGCATCTCTTCGGATATGTCGGCCAGATTAGCGAAGACGAATTTAAAGATCTTCAATCCCAAGGGTACCTGCAGAATGACGTCATCGGCAAAGATGGCCTCGAGCAGACCTACGATAAGTATTTGCGCGGCACTCCTGGCGGCGAGCAAATCGAGGTTGACTCACAAGGCCAGGTATCAAAGCATCTTTCAACGCGGCCGTACGTCGAGGGCGCAAGCCTCATGCTCTCCATTGATTGGCACTTGCAAGAGATCGCCGAGCGCGCCCTTGCCAACGGGCTCAAATCATGGGGCCACGGGCGCCCCCTCGCCGGCGCCGTCGTGATCGAAGACCCCTGGACCGGCGGAATCCTTGCGATGGCGAGTTATCCGAATTTCAATCCCAACGATTTTGCCGTCGCAATCTCGGGTAAGAAATTCTCGCATTACATTCTAGATCCGCAACGGCCGCTCTACAATCGCGCCATCGGTGCGGCCACTCCGACCGGCTCCACTTTTAAAATGATTACGGGCTCTGCAGCGATCACCGCGCACAAAGTGCGAGTGAACGAAGCCGTGTACGACAGCGGATCGTGGAACTGCGGCGGTGCGCTGTTCCGCGACATCGCATCAGGCGGTTTAGGGAGCACCACTTTTGTTCATGCACTCGCTGCCTCAAGCGACGGCTACTTCTACCAAATGGCATGGCGCTTGGGCAACCCGTTGTTGCGTTACTACGCGTTGCAATACGGCTTGAATAAAGCCTCCGGGGTCGATCTTCCGGGGGAATATGCAGGCAACTGGCCCACCAATGCATGGTCCCTAAAGGTTACCGGGCTGCCTCTGGAACCCAGCGATGTGTGCAGCTTGGGAATTGGTCAAGGCGCAATGCAAGCCACGCCGCTGCAAATGGCCGACGTCCTTTCCACCGTACTGAACGGCGGCACGCTCTACCGCCCGCACATCGTTCGTCAGATTCGCGATCGAAAAGGCCGCATCATCAAAACGTTCGACCACATTGTCAATAATCACGTGCCGGTGTCTCATGAAGCGCTCGCGGCCGTGCGCGAAGGCATGTCCAAAGTCACTGACCCGGGCGGCACCGCTTACGGTTTAGCCATCGAGCATTTCCACTATGGCGGGAAGACCGGTACGGTTGAAACGCAAGGCGGCCGCGGCCCGAACACCACCTGGTTTGTTGCCTATGCGCCTACTGAAAAGCCGCAAATGGCTATGGCGGTTTTTGTCGATCGCAGCGGTGGCTACGGCGCGCAAGTTGCCGCGCCCATTGCGCGCCAAATCATGGTGGAGTACTTCCACAAAAAACCTTAACGCATCGCTTGGTGGCAATCGGCCAGTGCAAACGCGATCGCACGGCGCAAGGTGGAGTCGCTCTCTTCGGAATCGGCTTGTTTAAGAATTTCCTCGCACCATGGCGCACCAATCAGTCCCATGCGCTCGATCAGTTCAATCTTGGCTTGCTGATCGAGATCGATTGCGCTGTCGTCGATCCGTTGCGGCCACGGTACTGGCGGCGCTTGGATTGCACCGGGAAGGGCGTAGCTAATGCGAACCAATGCAAAGCCCAGAAGAAACAAACCAATGAGGGCGACGTGCCAGTTAATCTGCTGCAATGTGTGCGGCGCTGCGCAACGCCTCGAGCACATCGTTCAAGGCGTCATCGAGCGTACGGTTGACACTATCGCGCAGTACGCGATGGAACTCTTCCAGCGGAAGAGCATGCATGGTGGAAAGGGCGGCGATGAGTGCATCGCGATAGGTTCCCATGACCGGAAGCCGTTCGGAATCGAGTTCAACGGTACTCCCAAGCATGGCGGCGGCAACCTGCCAAGGCACGGACGAACCCAACGGTGCGGATTCTAATTCATTTTGCAGCGTGCGCAAGTAGCCGGTATCAATGAAACCGCTGACCCGCACAACGCCCTGCGCACGGCTCTCGCCACCTTCGCGTGCGCTGGTTGCAATCATCGTACTAACAAGCTGTCGCAAAGCAAATCGGCTATCGCGGTCTTCCAGGTCTTTAGCGGTAATGCTATAGCGAGGAATGCGCAGGCGCACAAAGAGCCGGTCCAGCGCGTTTTGCATCGTGCGATTCGCAACGCGGAAACTTTTCTCAACATCAGCCGGCGCATTGACGACGTTCTCTGGAAAGAACGTACGAATTGCAAACAAATGCGCGAGCATGCCGGTAAGATCTGATTTCTCGAGCATGCGTAGCGTGCGCGATAATTTCTCCGGACCAAAGTCCACGTAACCGGTCGGCATGGCTGGAGCAACACTTGGTAACGATTCCGCGAGCGGCGTTTCCTGGGTAAGACGAACGATGTGCGCGATTGCCTCAACTGAAGGCGGGCTTACAGGCGCAGCAGGTTCGGGCGCGGCCGGCTCAGCAGCAGCAGCAGCCGGTGCAATCGGTTCTTCGTGTGGCAGCGCCGCTTGTGCACGTTCAAAAATCTGGCCGATATCCGGGGGCAATGCGATTGCGTTTTCAAGTACCGCCTCTTCCCCAGGTGTTCCAACTTGCGGAGTAAGCGGGGGCGCCTCAGCCTGATCGGGCGCAGCTTGCCATGTCGCAGCTTGCGGCTGATCCAGCGGAGTTTTCGCCAGCGCTTGCGCAATGGAAATCGATCCCACGACGCTATCGCCCGACAAGCTTGGTGCTGAGAGCACATTCAATGTTGGCGCAGCCAGCGCCGTCGAGCACTCTTCATCCCAGGTCAGAACGACTCGCGCATCAATTGGCGTTCCTGCGGCGAGCGGGGACACAGCCATCATCTCCCAGCGAACGCGGACTTCAACGCTGGGATCGATTTCGGTCAGGACCAATCCGCGCTGCGACCACAACGCAGAAATACCCACGTCATCCGGAACTACCGCGCCATTTACCGTCGTACTGCCCGGCACATACACCGCGAGATTAGACGGGATTGCGCGCGCAATGAGCTGGTTTGCGGGCCCGTCGCCCGTATTGCGAACGAAAAGATCGTAGGAGATACGCTCGCCGGCGTTCACCGATTCATGCGGGGTTGAACGCAACTGCGCGCCCGATTCAAATTGCGGTTGTGCGAACGTTGCAATATCCAGCGGTTTAAATGCGATCGCGCTCATACCGCGCCCGTACAGCATTGCTTCGAGCATCCGGCTTCCGGTACCAGACTTTGCCCGCAACAACCGCATCGTTACGCGCGCTTCGTGCGTCGTCTTTGCAGCGATGTCACCGAAGTACAGCGAATTGTGCTCGCGACGCGCGTCGTGGGCGCGCTCGATTGAAAGTTCCTTGGGCACCTCAAGCACGGCATGGGCGTCATGTAGGGTATCGGAACCTTCGTTGGTAAAGCGAATAACGACGTCCACCGTTTGCCCGGGCCGCAACGCTTGGGGCGTTTGCAACTCCCAACCGCAACTCTGCGCCGATACGCGCGGACGTGATCGCACAACCAACGAACCAACACCGAGATCGATCGTACGATCGGCTTGTTCGAGCACTGCGCCGAGCGTGACCGTCGAGCGGTCGGGAACCGGCGGAACGATTTTGGCGCGGACGGTAACGATTTGCTCTACATGGGGTTCGAGCACACCGAGTTTGACCGGAGAATCGTATGGAACTTCCATCCCCGCAGCATCCACGATTCGCAGTTGTCCGATAAATGCGCCCGGAAGAATGCGTAAATGCGCGTTACGGTCGGCTGCGGTCCCGTCGTTAAGCAGATGGACGAGAAAGTTGACGTCCTCTTCGGCCTGAGCGAGACGGCGGTCGACTTCAATGTAATTTCGGGCTCGAGCAAAGCGCGGCGTTGCGCGTACGGTAAGACGCCGCTGAAATTGGCGCTCGCCGCCTTTCCAGCGCAAGCGTGCGACAATTGGAAGCGGATGATCGCCTTCCGGCGGCACTCCTACCATCGCCGAGAGGCCGACTTCAATACTTCGTCCCGGAGCAACCACCCCGAGGGAGATCATCCCATCGGAGAACGCATCGTCGCCCATTGGTTGCCCGTCGATCATTGCCGAGCCGGGCGTGTAAATCAGACCGACGGGAAGTTCGAAGACGACCTGCACGTTTTGAGCAGGGCCAGTACCGTGATTTGCAGCGCGCACACTCATCGCGATTCGCGTTCCAGGCGTGACGGAGTCATCGCAAAACACCGTCATGCCGGTTTCGTCATCGCTGAAATCAATCGGCGAGCGGACCACGATCTCCGACGAGCTTAGCGCAAATTCGGCGAGTTCGCGGGTCGATAGGGCGCCGCTGATCTTGATGCGCGTCCCATCTTCGAGCGGCGTATCGATTGCGGCCTGATACTCAACCATGACCGACTGCGAGGGCGCGAGACGAGGCGCGACGATGGTACCGCTGTCGTAGTCAAACGGCTCTCCGTCGCCATCCGGAACCGGCCGGCCACCAATGCGTGCCGTGCGAGGCACATAGGTGGTATGCTCGGGCACCGGCAGAATGGCCACAACATCGTGCGCACTGCTCGGCCCGCTGTTTAGTACGGTTGCCCGGACGGTAATTTGGTCGCCCGGCTTGGGCTCGTCCGGTGCAATGATCGTGACCAGGGTGGTTGCGTTCTGCAACTCGGGCCTGCTGCGCACGGCTACGCGG
>JALYIF010000501.1 GCA_030775925.1 Vulcanimicrobiota bacterium
GAACTAGTCGCGCGCTTCGATGGGCAGGATATAGGTAGTTAGGCGCTCTCTTTTTCGAATGATCGAAAGCTTGTGGCTTTGCGAAAGGTCCGTCAGCGTGAGGAGCTTGTGCAAATCATCGATGCCAAGGAGGGCGCCTTCATCGAATCCGACCATGACATCTCCCTCAAGAATGCGCGCGGTCTCAGCAGGACTGCCCGGCTCAACCGATGCCACAAGCAACGCAGTCTTCTGCTGGAGATCGTGCCGCCGCACGAAATGCTGTGGCAGTTCGATGTCTTGTCCGGCAATGCCAAGATAGCCACGGCGCACTTTCCCATCCCGAATCAGCACCCCGGCGATAAATTTCGCGGTATTGATTCCAATTGCAAAGCAAATACCTTGTCCGGGAAAGACTGCGGTGTTGACGCCGACGACGGCCCCATCCGCGCGCACGAGCGGGCCGCCCGAGTTTCCTGGGTTGAGCGCCGCGTCGGTTTGGATAATGTTGTCCATTAGCCGGCCCGATTGCGACCGCAGGGAGCGGCCCAACGCGCTTACGACACCCGCGGTTACCGTGTATTGCAATCCGAATGGATTGCCGACAGCGACGACGAGTTGTCCGGGTCGAAGCGCCTGCGAGTCGCCCAATTGCACTGCGAACAGATCTGGCGCATCGACGCGCAGCACAGCGAGGTCGGTATGCGGATCTTCACCGACAAGTTCGGCCGGCAAGTCACGGCCATCCAGTAGTGATACCGTGATTCGCCGCGCATCGGAGACGACGTGGCTATTGGTCAGTACAAACCCGTCGGGGGTGAAGATGAATCCCGAGCCCGAACCGGCGTGTCCGCCTCGCACTTCAATGTTTACAACCGAAGGACTGACCCGTTCGGCTGCTGCGACGACCGCGCTTGAATACGCATCAAGCGGTGCATCGTCGCGCGTATCGGCAATGTATTGGACTTGGGCGTTCATCGTGTTGCTGTATAACCCGGCTGCTGTAAGAAGGTTGCAACCGAAGGCAGTCTTTGGCTCCGGCGGCTGGAGGCTAGGTAGAAACGCAGTCCGAAGGCTGCGGACATGGTCGCTCACCCCCGCACATTTCTGCTTCGCGCAAAAGTCATCGTTACGTGCGCGGGTACTGCTTCGCAAAATGGCATTTCTTACGAGCAATTAGGCATGTATTCGCCGGGCGCTTTGTTGTGCGTCGACGGCCTTGTTGTGGAGGTGGGCGCACCAGCCGACGTAGAGCGCGCATTGAAGGCGTTGCCGATGTTGCGGGACGTCGCCACGTGGGATTACGGCGATTGTATTATCGTACCGGGCTTTGTGGATGCGCATACGCATCCACTGTTTGCAGGCGATCGAGAACCCGATTTTGCCGCGAGGCAGCGCGGAGAACGGGCCCCGCTCGGGATGCTGTATACGGTGGCGCAAACGCGGCGTGCCCTCGAAGATCCACAAGCAAAGCATGCATTTTGGAACCGTGTCGAAGCGCGCTTAAAAACCATCGGGCGCCATGGTACGACGACTCTGGAAGTCAAGACCGGGTATGCGCTGCATAAGGACGGCGAGACCCAGTTGCTGGACTTGATTGACGATCATAAGGATGAACCTGGGCTGCCACGGCTCATTTCGACGTTTCTAGGCGCGCACGCGCTGCCGCCCGAGTTCTCCGAGGAGCGTCCATTTGTGGACTACCTCATTGAACACCTTATCCCCGTTGCTAAAGCGCATGGAGCGGTGTATGCGGATGCCTTCTGTGAGCCCGGATTCTTTTCACCCGTGCAAACCCGCCGCTACTTGGAAGCGGCGCAGTCACACGGATTGCGGCTTCGCGTGCATTGCGATGAAATGACATTTGGCGGCGCAGCAGAGATGGCCGCATTACTGAACGTCGATGCGATCGATCATGCGAATTGCATTCGCGAACAAGACGTTGATGCAATCGTCCAGCGCGGCATCGTGACCGTCGCATGCCCGGCAACCATTGCCTATCTTGATCTCCAAGAAAAGGCTCCCGTGCGCGCTCTGCTTGAGCGCGGCGGACGTGTTGCGCTCGCAAGCGACTACAATCCGGGCACATCGCCGTGTTTTAATCTGCAAACGGTAGCGTATTTTGGGCGCAAGTTCTTCGGACTGTCGGCAGCCGAAGCGCTGTTTGGTGTGACGCGCGCTGCGGCCGACTCGCTGCACGTTGATGCGGGGCGCCTCGCGCCCGGCGGGCGAGCTGACTTCGTAGCACTTGAAATCGATTCCCCGGATGAGTTTGGATGGCAGTTCGGAGGAAATCTTGCAAAGGCCGTGGTTCGCAACGGAATGGTCATCGCGTGAATGAACTGATTTCATGCGCGCGGGCGCTGGTTGATGGCGTAGAAGTTCGCGATTTCGCCTTTGTTATCGAGTCTGGCATGATCGATGCGACAGGAACGGCGGCCGAGATGGCGCGGCTCTATCCAAACCATCCGGTCCGGCATTTCGGAAATGATCGCTTGGTATCTCCCGGTTTCATTAATGGGCACAGCCATGCGTACCAAATCTTGCTGCGCGGTTGGGCCGATGATCTCACCTTCGAGCAGTGGCGTCGCGATGCGCTGTACCGGGTGATTCCGCGCTTAACGCCGGACGATATTTACTGGACGTTCGTAGCGGCGTTTACGGAGATGCTTTCCGCTGGCATCACCTCGGTTGTTGAGTTTTTCTATATCAACGGCGCAGGCAATGCCCATGCGCAAGCGGCGATCCGGGCCGCAACCGATGTTGGTATTCGGCTGATTCTCGCCCGGACGTGGATGGATGCCGCGTATGCGCCCGTCGCGTTTTCAGAAACCATCGCGCAAGCGCAGGAGCGCACGGACGAGCTCATCGCCGCAAACCCCGAGGTTGCAATTTGCGTTGCGCCGCACTCGTTGCATGCAGCATCCCCGGACATGATCCGCGCGTCGATGACGTTTGCGCAAGAGCGCGATTTGCTGGTTCATATTCATGTGGCGGAAGCCGCCTACGAAGGTGAAGCGACACTGAAAGCGCACGGCGCAACGCCAGTGGCGCTACTCGAACGGCTCGGGGTTTTGAACGAACGGCTCGTGGCGGTGCATGCAATTTACATCTCCACGGAAGAAAAAGCACTGTTGGCAAGCAGTGGGGCTCGGGTGGTTCATAATCCCATGACCAATCAGTATTTGGGTGACGGGACGTGCGATGTTGTCGGGCTATCCGCGCTCGGCGTTCCGATTGCGCTCGGCACCGATGCGGACGTCAAACCATCGTTGCTCGATGAAATGCGCGCCGCGAGCTTGATGCAGAAGGTGAGCCTGCGCGATGGCAGCGCGCTCGGCGCGGCAACGGCCTTTGATTTTGGGACCAAACAAGGGGCTCGCGCTCTCGGTATCCGGGCAGGTGCACTCGCAGAGGGCCACCATGCGGATTTCACGGTCCTTGATGCAACATCAATCGACTGTTGGTCGCCGTCGCTGAGCGCACTCATCTATCGGGGCCAGGATGCCTGGGTGTGCGAAACCTATGTTTCGGGAAAACAAGTTTTCAACGAGGAACGCTCCGGTTTAGCCAAGCAGGCCGATGGAGCGCTCGTCCAACTGGCCCAGACGCTGGATCTCTCACTTTAGGAGGAACGCACAATGACTTTATGGATGCGCGGCGCAGGTCTCGCCGCAGTACTTGCGATGGGACTGGCAGGCTGCGGCGGCGGAAAGCCGGCGAACACCACGACGACAAACAACACTTCCGGGGCTGCCCCAGGGTCGATGGCCAACGGACAGATGGCTGGGGTCCCCGCGGACCTTAATTGCGGCGCGGTGAAACCCGTTTGGGCAAACACGAGCTCCAAGGTCTACCACGAACCGGGCGATCCCTACTATGGCCACACGAAGCACGGCCAGTATATGTGCCCCTCTGCAGCGGCCGCGGCAGGCTATCGCGCTTCTGGGAGTCATTCAGAAATGAATAACCAGGACGCCGGCAATGGCACCACGGGCCACCACAAGCGCCATAGGAAGGACGCGGGCACGAACTACTAAGGTGTAGGTATGGTGATGGAAAAGGCCCAGGCTCGCTTCGGCGTCCTGGGCCTTTTCCGATCTCAGGTGGATTCAGTGCGATTTTTGGTGGCCTTGCATCCATTGAGCGCTCGGTTGCGTTCTAAGGGGTAAGGTCTGCAAGCAAGTACTTGCATCAAGGCAGACGCTGTGCTATATTGCGTGCAAGTGCTTACTTCGGTAAGCACAAGCCTGAGGAGTCTATGTACCGTCCCGTGTTTCAAATAACCAACAATCTAAGCGATGCTGATTTCGAGCAGCTCCAGGGCACCGTCATCGACGCGGTCAAGGCCGGCGCTCGCGATGTCGTGCTCGCACTCGACACGCTTGAGGTGCTGGATTCGGCCGTCATGCGCCGTCTGATCAAATTGCTTCGGCGGGCTCGGGAAGAAGGCGCTGCCGATCTCACGCTGGCAGCGAGTCGCGACGATATTTTGCGGACCTTACACGTGACCGCCCTCGATAAAGTTTTTGCAGTTGTCCCGGCGGCGGAGGTAACTGCCGCATGAAATTCTTCGTAACGCTCCTCATGGCGGCGGCGCTTGTTGGCCTTCCGAGGGTCGCGCCCGCTCAGCAACTCGATCCTCACTCGATCGTGCAAAAAATGATCGAGCGAAACCCGGACTTACATTCATTTCAGGCGCACGTCCATGTTGATGTTCGGATGCTCAATTTTCCGTTCTATTCTCCCAGTCTCGATGGCACATCGTATTTCAAGCGTCCCGATAATTATCAAGTCGTCTTTGAGCACGTTCCGTTTTTTGCCAAAGGCGTCGATCATTTTTTCTCCGATCTGGCAGATCCATCGACGTGGGAGCGCCGCTTTATCATCACGACGGCGGGAGAGTCGATCCTTAGTGGCCATCGCGTTGTGCAACTGCGCCTCGTGGCAAAAATTCGCGGTATGATCGATCACACAATGGTGTACGTTGACCCGGCGAATTTTGAAGTTCTTCAGCTCGAGTGGCACTATTACAACGGCGGTTTGATTACCATGACGCAGGCGTTTCGTTTGGAGGGCACGTTCACGGTCCTCTCCTCGCAGCACGCGACGATTCACATTCCGCATGTGCGCGCCGTAGCGGATTCCCGCTATACGGAATACCATACGAACGTCGCGGTGAGCGACAGTGTATTTACGGAGGCTCATAAATGATTGCGCGAGAGATAAACCGTCCTTCGGTCGAGGATACGCGGGAGCGCATCTTATGCGCTGCACGCGAGATTTTCGTGCTTAAGGGACCGCACGGCACGACGACGCGTGAGATCGCCGATCGCGCGGGCGTCAATGAAGCCACACTCTTCCGGCATTTTGGCAGCAAATTCGCATTGCTCGATGCGATGAAAGAATATCACTGCCAAAACACCGAGGCCAGAATGGCCTTGCTTTTTGAAAATCTGAGCGGAGATTTGGAAGCGGATCTACGCGCTATTGCCACCTCGATGATTGAAGGTATGTCAAGAAATCAAGATCTCATTCGCGTGAGCGTTTTTGAACAAGCGGCAGACCCCAATGGCGAGCATGCGCCCATGCGTGCGCCCAATGTGATACGCGTGCACCTTGCGTCGTTTCTGGCAAAGCAAATCTCGGAGGGGCGGCTCGCGGGTGATCCGGAGATTTTGGCACGGGTCTTCATGGGAATGTTTTTTGCCTACGTAATCGGACGCGGCTTTTGGTCGCACGATGTGCTTGACGAGGATGCTGCAGTCGAGATGTTTGTTCATATTTTTCTTAACGGTGCGAGGAGCAGATAAATGGATTCACCAGAGACCCGGTCAGCGGCGACCATTCCAAAAAATGGGAAAACGGAAGGTGTCGTTGCCAACGGCACCGCGAGTCCGGCTCCCGCTGAGGCTACACCCCGTGCCGTGAACCCGAATTCGCGCCGAATCCTGATGGCCGTCGGCGCAGTTGCGGTCATCGCGTTGCTAATCTGGGGCGTCCGATTTTTTGCGTATGCGCGATCGCATCAAAGTACGGACGACGCGCGCATCGATGCCTCGATCGTTTCGGTGACGAGCAAAATTTCCGAGCGCGTCGAGGGAATCCATGTCGCGACCGATCAATCCGTTGCCAAGGGCCAACTCCTCATTACGCTCGACAATCACGACGAACAGGCTCGCCTTGACCAGGCCGAAGCCGCGGTAAACGCCCAACGTGCACAGGCAGCCGCAGCCCAAGCCAACGTTTCGCTCACGCAACAAACGGTCGCTGCCCAAGCACTCGAAGGCTTGGGTGGAATCGCCCAAGCGCAGTCGGGCATCTCAAACGCGCAGTCAAACGTGGGCGCGGCGCAAGGCCAGGTGGGAGCCGCGCAAGCCGCCGTTACCTCCGCGCAGGCGGCTGTCCCTTCAGCGCAACAAGCCTTAGCCCGCGCGAGTGCTGATTTTAGCCGCACGCAATCGCTTGTCTCCAGCGGTGATGTGCCCCGCCAGCAACTTGACGCAGCACGTGCGAATCAAGCGGCAGCGCAAGCACAATACGAAAGCGCCCTGGCCGGTGTTTCCGCGGCGCGCGAACGCTTGGTCTCAGCGCAGGCGCAAGCGGGTGGTGCCTCTTCAGGAATCGGCGCGGCGCAGGGGTCGCTCCAAACCGCTCAGGGCCGGTACCAAGAGCAAACCTCACCGAGCCGGGTAGCGGCTTCCGAAGCGCAAGCGAACGCCGCCTACGCCAACGTTGCGAGCTTGCAGGCCCAACTCTCGCTCGCGCGCAGACAACTTGCCGAGACAAAAATCTACTCGCCCATCGACGGATACATCGGTGAGAAAAATATCGAGATTGGCCAAACGATCGGACCGGGCTCTACGCTGATCACAATTATTCCCTCGAAAAACATCTTTGTGACGGCCAATTTCAAAGAAACCCAAGTGGGCGACATGCATGCCGGCCAGCCGGTTGATATCAAAGTTGATGCCTACCATGGAGTAGAATTCCATGGCCACGTCATTGCAATTAATCCAGCTTCCCAGAATACGTACTCGCTGGTTCCAGCTCAAAATGCAAGCGGCAACTTCATAAAAGTCACCCAGCGTATTCCGGTGAAGATCGGCATCGATAACCCGCCCGCCGACAAACCGCTGCGGCCCGGGATGTCGGTTGAAGCGTCGGTCAAAGTCAAGTGATCCTGCGTTAAACGCATGCAAAACTTAGAGAGTAAGGTCATCGAGTACGGCTTGCGCCGCACACTCGTGACCATTGCGGTGATCACAGCAACAATGCTTGAGATTGTGGACACCACAATCGTCAACGTTGCGTTGCCGAACGTCCAAGGCAACTTTGGTGTCGCCGTGGACCAGGGAGCTTGGATCGTAACCGGCTATATCATTGCCAACGTCATCGTTATTCCAATTTCTCCATGGCTGCAAATCCGTTTTGGCCGACGCGCCTACTACGTTGCTTCAATCGCACTGTTTACGTTTGCGTCGCTCATGTGCGGTCTGGCAGGCTCTTTTGAGCAATTGGTGTTTTGGCGTGTCATCCAGGGGTTGGGAGGCGGCGGCCTGTTATCCACCTCGCAGTCGATCCTGCGCGAAACCTACCCGCTAAACGAACAAGGCAAAGCGACCGGCATCTTTGCCATGGGCGTCATCGTAGGGCCCACACTCGGTCCGCTCCTTGGCGGCATCATTACCGATCAGCTCTCGTGGAGATGGGCGTTCTTTATCAATATCCCCGTCGGCATCATGTCGGCCGCACTAGCATACTTTTTCCTAAGAAATCCAGAGGCGCCGCAAAAGGTGAAGCTTGACTGGATTGGGCTGGGTTTGCTTGCGCTCGGCCTTGGGGCCATGCAATATGTTTTAGAACAAGGGCAACAAAACGACTGGTTCGATGATGCCGCCATTCGGTGGTTGACC
>JALYIF010000502.1 GCA_030775925.1 Vulcanimicrobiota bacterium
GCGTAAGCGTGCTCGAGCACATGCCCGATCCCGTACCGATCGTCGATGAAATTCACCGCGTGCTCAAGCCGGGCGGCCTCTTCGTTTTAACGCTGGATTTGGATGTGGAGGGCAACTCCGGCGTTTCACCCGCGAACTTCGAGAAACTGCGCGCGGACTTGGAGAGGCGTTTCACTTGGGAATTTGCGGAGCGCACCGTTCATCCGCTCGATATGCTCACATCGAAGAACAGTCCCTATCCGCGTCTTGGCGAACGCAAAATTCCGGGCTTGATGCTTCGCAGCACAAGCGGCGCGCTCAAGCCGCTCATCGGCGGGCCGAATCCGGGTGTTCTCAGCATATACGGCTGCGTTCTGCGCCGTAAGTAATTGCCAGAGCTGCCTGAAGTCGAGACCGTCGCGCGAGGCCTGGCGAGCGCCATCACCGGCCGCTCGATTACCGCGGTCCGCGTGACCATGGCCAAGATCGCGGTGGCGCCGCCGCGAGTGAATTTTGCGAAGGCCCTCGTCGGAGAGCGCATCGAGCGGATCGGGCGGCGCGGCAAGTACGTCGTGATAAACCTCGCCTCCGGGCGCGCCTTGGTGACAAGTTTACGTATGACCGGCAAGCTCATCGTGCAGCCCAATCAGGCCGGCAAACCCCATCCCTACACCCATGTGGCGCTCGATCTTTCCGATGGGTCGCGCCTGTGTTTCTCCGAGATGCGGCAGTTCGGAAGGATGCGCTTGGTCGCGCGTGGGGAACCCTGGGACGCGGCCTTGGGCCTGGAACCCCTCGAGCCAGACTTTACACCGGAGGCGTTTATCGGTATGCTTTCCGGGCGGCCAACGCTGGTCAAGATTTTTCTCCTCGACCAGCGGCACGTCGTAGGCGTCGGAAACATCTACGCCTGTGAGGCGCTGTGGGAAGCCCGGATCCGCCCGGCCCGTCCTGCAGGGGGCCTCTCCAAACCAGCGGTTCGCCGATTGCATCACGCGCTGGTCGATGTGCTGATAAGGGCCATCGGGATGCGAGGCACGAGCGTAGATGACTACGTCGATGCCGCCGGCCTGCCGGGTGGCTTTCAGAATAAGCTCTCCGTGTACGGGCGTGAAGGCAAACCTTGTTTACGCTGCGGCGCCAAGATCGTACGAACGGTTCTTGGTCAGCGAGGCACCTGGTGGTGCCGCAAATGCCAACGGTAGTGCTAATACATCACTTTCGCCGTAATAATAAAATATTTATAAGGATGGACTAAACAAATCTCGACAACTGATATCGCTCCCGTGCAAGAAGAGGAAGAAGATCAACTCGCACTCGAGCAACGCCTCTACGAAGAATCGCTCAAAGTCCTGGATGAAGGACAAGTCTTAAACGGTCTGATCGTCGCGAAATATCAAGACGAGTTACTCGTCGACATCGGCGGCAAATCCGAAGGCATTCTGCCTTTCCGCGAATTGTCGCTCGCGATCGAACCCAAGATGCTCAACGTCGGCGACACCCTGGAAGTCATGATCCATCGGATCGATGACCAAGATGGTTCGCTGTTTCTCTCCGAACGTCGCGCTCGCGCGCTTAAGACGTGGGAGAAAGTCATCGAAGCCCACGATAACGACGAAGTAATCGAAGCCACCGTGACGCAGGTAGTCAAGGGCGGCGTTCTGGTCGATCTCGGCATGCGCGGATTCGTTCCGGCATCGCAGATTCGCCGCCAACCGGTTGGCAATCTGGACGAGCTCGTCGGCAAGAAGCTTCGTCTTAAAGTCATCGATCTAGATCATAAGCGCCACCGCGTCGTGCTGTCACAGCGCCAAGTTCTTGAAGAAGAACTCAACGCGAAGAAGCAAGAATTGCTCGGCACGCTTGAAGTCGGACAGCTTCGTGACGGCGTCGTCGTACGTTTAGCAGAGTTCGGCGCGTTCGTCGACCTCGGCGGCATTGACGGTCTCATTCACAACAGCGAGCTGAGCTACGCGCGGATCAAGCATCCGAGCGAAGTCGTAAAGATTGGCGACACGGTCTCGGTTGAGATCATGAAGTTCGATCCGGAAGCACGCAAAGTGAGCCTTTCACTCAAGCATGCGTTGCCCGATCCCTGGGACGAGCACGCGGACAAACTCTTTGAATCCAACAAGCTGACGGCGCAGATCGTTAAAGTCACCCCGAATTATCTTTTAGTTGAGATCGTTCCGGGTGTGCTTGCCATGGTGCCGAAGGGCGAGTTCGATCCCAATGCTCAGTACAGTCCGGGACAAGAAGTCGAAGTCACCTTGTTGACCATCAACAATGCGACACGCCGTATCACGGCCTCGATTCAACATGTTGCCGACGTGCCGCTCGAAGAGATCGAGCAGTACGTGCTTCCCGAAGACGCCCCTGCGGTCGGCCTCGGCGAGAGCGTTGCGCACCACGTTGAAACGCAGCCAGAACCACAACCGGAGACCGCTTCAGCGGAATAATCTCCGGCTTCGTGCTCGAAAACAGACCCGGCAAATCACGCCAAAGCGTGCCGCCCCGGGTCTGTTTTCTTTTCCGCCCACCTGGGCAACAAGTGTCATGCCAAACCACCCCGAACCATCGCTTCATGATCAAACGGGTGGGCGTAGAGCAGGGCGTGGGCTGATGATCAAGAGAGTGGGCTTGACCGGTGGTATCGGGTCGGGGAAGAGTGAGGTTGCGCGCATTCTGGAATCCCTGGGCGCGTTTATCATCGACACAGATTTTCTAGCGCGGCAGGCGGTGGCGCCAAACAGCGACGGCTTGCGGGCGATTGCCCGAATGTGGCCCGGGGTGGTGCGAGGTGGCGGGTTGGACCGTAGCGCGCTGGCCGAGATCGTCTTCACTAACCCTGATGCGCGCGAACAACTGAATGCAATCGTGCATCCGTTTGTGCGCCAGCTTGCGAATGAGAAAGAGCAACATGCAAAGGATGGCCAGGTCGTTATTCACATGGTTCCGCTGCTCTTTGAGACGGGCTACAACGGCCAAACGGAAGCCAGCGTGCTGGTCATTGCGCCGGATCAAGATCGCATCGCGCGCGTTATGCGCCGCGACAAGTTGAGCGAAGATCAAGTTCGCGCGCGCATGTCGGCGCAAATCGATCCGCAAAAGGCACGACTCTTGGCGACGCATTGCATTGAAAATGACGGAGATCTGAAACATCTCAACGAGCGTACTGCCGCGGTTTACGATCTGCTGCGCAGGACCGCGAAGGAATAACAATGGACGCCAAAGCCAGTATTGATGCACTTACGCGTGACTTCTTTAATCTATTCACATCCGGTCAGGACGGTAAAGCGGATTTAAGCGCGATCACCCGGCTGTTTATTCCCGAGGGGCTTATTGTAAAAAGCGTCGGCGAAGTGACACAGGCCTACACTCTCGCGCAATTTGTTGAACCGCGGGAGAAACTCTTGAACGACGGAACGCTGCTAGAGTTTCGGGAAGAAGAGATCTCCGAGCGAACTGAGATAGCCGGGAACATTGCACAGCGCTTGAGTGTGTATAAGAAATCCGGCATCTTGGCCGGCGAACACTTTGAATCGCAAGGCGTGAAGACGCTGCAATTTGTGAAAACGCCGGAGGGTTGGAGACTCAGCGCCCTCGCATGGGACGATGAGCGGCCCGGATTTTCGGTTTTAGAATGGAACCGCGATCGGTGAAAACATTTTCTTGAATGCGATGCGGATGCTCGGTATGGCGATGATGACGGCCGCAATGGGGTTGGCCGTCACGGCCTGCGGGCATTCGCCCAGCCAGAGCTCGATCACGAAAATCGTCATATCGCAGAATACGTGCGGTGCAACGTGCGACTTCGTCCAAACCTCGATGCAGTCCGACGGGCGCTACGCGTATTCCGATGGAGACGGGTTAAACGATGTGCACGGGCGCTTGAGTTCCGGGGCATGGAAAGACGTATCACAAATGCTCGCGGAGCACCAGGCATTTTTCCGCCCGCCGGACGATCTCCGTACGAATCCCGACAATAACGTCACAACGGTTGTTTGGGTAGAATACGCCGGCGGCAAGTATCAGAAACTCTTTAATAATTCGGTGCGCGTGCCCGCCGGCGATGAGACCGGATGGTTACAGAATTTTACTGCATTCGCGCAACGCTCGGTACTAGCGGCGGTTGGCCACCAAAGGTTTGCAATGAGCGCTCGATTGGCGGATCTCCGTTCGCTTCAGTCGGTGACGCTTTCCGCCGGAGGTTGTCTGGGCTTCTGCGCGACCTATACGGTCATATTTGGGAAGGATGGCCACGCAACAATTCGCGATTGGAAAGACGGCCATGCGTCGGTCGCCTCCGCCGCAGTTCCGTTTGAGCACGTCACCGAACTGCTGCGAGACTCGAATTTTGCCGTCTTACTTCCACACTATTCGATGAAATGGACGGATACGGCCGGCGCAACCTTGACGCTTCGCTATGCGGGTTTTACCTACGTTGTAGAGGCACCTGATCGTACTCAATGGCCACCACAGTTGGTGGGATTGGCGGCTTGCGTTGATCAGCTAGTTCTGGATACTGCTTGGTCC